>JBJXGU010000058.1:0-15713 GCA_046160245.1 Bacteroidia bacterium | reverse complement strand
GCAAATTCAACAGGGTCTATCCAATGTGTTATCATGATATAGAGTTGATGATAAAATTAAATAAAATTGAGCTTAGAATTACCTCAGCTAACTGATTAAAATTATTTCATTTAATGACGAATCTCATCATTTTCATTCCATTCGATGCACATATTGTTTTTGCAATAATCATCAACCGTAATTGTATACTGCATAATATTTCCAATATCAACCGATTTCTTCCATCGAAGAAGCCCCGACTTCGCATCAAAGTAAGCCAATTGCCATTGCTCATTTTTAGTAACGCGGTAACTCTTAATTCCCGATTGTTTATCTTCAATTACACACCCATAATAAGTTTGAAGGTCGACACTGTCGGTGAACATAAAAACAGGTCCAATGGTTGGCGCTAAGGTGTCAAGACTGACGGTATAGGATCCGGCCTTACGAGTTCTTCCTTTTAAAACATTTTCGATAACCGTATCAGCAGGCAAGTATTCTTCCACCCATTTTGTGAGCGGGTCGACTCTCAGAAAAAGATATTTTTCAAATGGAATTTCGAGAATCGGCTGGAATGGAATTTGAATTTTAGCTGGGTAATGCAATGGCGTTTTGAGTGAGTCGAGGAAGGAATAGATTCCCGAACAATAAACTTTCGATTTTTTGTATTTCATTTTTGTCAATGGCAAATCTTGATACAAAGCGTTGACCGGTAAATTTATTTTAGCTCCCCGCTCTCCTATTTGCTCAAAGGGTTGATCGAAAGGAATTGCTTTTCGAATGAGTCGCCGCGGGGAAGGGAGGACTGGATGTTTTACAATTTCAAATAGCAAGGTGGTGGAGTTGCCCACATAATCGAATGCTTTTAGTTGGTACGACATCGTATCGTTTTCCCGTAATACCATCTTCCCCAGCCCAGCCTCCTTATAAACCGAAAAACGATCTCCCGGAAGTTTAAAGAGTTGATGATCCCATCCACTTTTCCCGTTCACACCGGTTGGATGAGTATGAGCATTCACAAATCGCGTTTCGTCGAAATTAAATTGATTGTATTGAAATGAATATAGGATGGAATCATCTTGCGAAAGTAAAATGGAATAAACGCCCAATTTATTTTCTCCTGAAGGATCATTCGTATAAAGACTCACATAAACGGTGTCTTCATTTATATTAAAAATAGGATTGACTTTCGAACTTGAGTCAAGTAATGTATAGAAATTGAAATGGGGATCCTTTTTAAAAAGTGTAAGAACACCCGCCATGGGAGCGATGGTATCCATCAAAGGAGGAAGAAATAATAATGGGTTTTGGGGAATTTGACTTTGACGCTCTCTGATTTCAAAGTGCAAATGAGGTCCTTGACTTCCGCCAGTGTTTCCACTTACCCCAATACCATCTCCCTGAAAAAAAGAAAAACGACCTGAATCGGGAAACAATTCCATCTCAAAAGATTCAGCAGCATATTGAGCGGAGTCCATGTACTTTATCAGCTCAGGATGAAAATGATGCAGATGCGCATAAACGGTGGTATGACCAGATGGGTGATCGAGGTAAATCACATTTCCGAAACCTATGGCACTCATTTTAATTCTTGAAACCCATCCCGCCGCCGCCGCTTTCACCGTTCGACCTTCCTTTCCATCCGTTTTAAAATCGAGTCCAGAATGGTAATGGTTCGACCTCAACTCCCCAAAAGTGCCGGAAAGAACATGTGGAGTATCGATTGGAAAAGCAAAGTTCACTTGAGCATGAACAAAATCCATCAAAAAACAGCCTAAAACCAGCAATAATTGAATATTAGACCTTTTGAGCATCCAACAAAATTAACCGCTTTGCCGATATTTCATCCTTTTCAGTCCATCAAAAGAAAAATCCAAGATGAAATTAAAGGCCTCCATTCAATAATAAATTGAAATAAGAGACTTTGTCCTCTTGACAATTGTAAATCTAAATTTGTATATTCGCTTCATCTTTAAGATGAGGTTATCTTTACTGATAATTTGTTTTCAGGACATTATGGAATCAACAAAAGCGAAAATAGAAGCATTGAAGAAGCTCATCAAAGAGCAAAGTCAAGTGCATCAAGGTCTTCTCAAACAATTGGACGATGAAAAGAAAAAGCATCAACAAAGGGTAGTTGATAAACAAAATCTTGAAATTGAGGTAATCCAATTGAATGAACAAGTTAAAACCATTAAATTAGCGCAGGCAATTCAAGGTAGCGACGACCAGTCTACCGTTGAACTAAAAAATCAAATCAACCGTTATATACGTGAGATTGATAAATGCCTTCAACTCATTAATAGCGATTAATACCGTGAATGATACATCCGTAAAATTACTTATTGCCAATCGCAGCTATCCATTAAAAGGAAGTGCTGAGGAATTGATATTGCTTACCAAAGCAGCGGAGATGGTAAATCAACGTTTGAAAGAATATGAAACTGCATTTGGTGTACGCGATTTACAAGATTTATTAGCGATGTGTTCCTTGCACATGGCTGCGGAAAAATTAGGATATCAAAAAGAAATGACAACGAACGAGGAAGAAATAAATCGTGAGTTGGATGTACTGAGTGATTTAATAAAATCATTCGGCAAAGAAAATAGCGTTCTTTAATACAAGGGCGAAACCAGATTCAATTCTGGGAAACCCGCATTCGTACTGGTCGACGATGTAAACTCAACATACATCAAATAGGAGAATTCTTAGGCTGCCAAGGGCATGTCCCGCTCGACGGGAAAGCGCAAATCAGCCGGCTGACTCCGACCCTGTCCATTGGGGTTTACTCAGATCAGTACGAATGCGGGTTTTTATTTGGAAAAAAATGTAGATTAACCTCATAATATATAATAGAATAAATTAAAAATGGATATTACTTTCATCACTATAGCAGCCGTAGCAGGCTTGATAGTTGGAGGTTTGATTATATACTTACTTACACGCAAGAATAATCAGACTCTGACGGCAGCTGCTCAAGAAAAGGCCAATGCCATCCTGCAAGAAGCAACTTCAAAAGGAGAAATACTTCTAAAGGATAAAACGATTGAAGCGAAAGATCGCTTTTATCAAATGAAAACCGAACACGAAAAACATATTGCGGAAAAAGATAAAAATTTGCTGCAAGCTGAAAATCGTTTCAAACAAAAAGAAGGTACCCTCAACCAACAAATTGAGCAGAATAAAAGAAAGCAAAGTGAATTAGATACTTTACAAGCCAATTTAACTTCTCAATTGGAAGTGATTGATCGCAGAAAAGAGGAAATCGACAAAGCCCATGTGAAGCAAGTGCAAGCGCTCGAGAAAATTGCCGGACTTTCCGCAGAAGATGCGAAGAAGCAATTGGTAGAAGCCTTAAAAGCAGAGTCGAAAACGGAAGCGATGTCATTCATCAAGGAAACGATGGATGAAGCGAAGTTAACTGCTAGTAAGGAAGCGAAGAAAATCGTGATTCAAACCATTCAACGTGTAGCTACCGAGCATGCGATTGAAAATGCAGTAACTGTTTTCCACATCGATAATGATGAAGTAAAAGGTCGTGTCATTGGTCGTGAAGGACGAAATATTCGTGCTTTGGAAGCCGCGACTGGAATTGAAATTATTGTTGACGATACTCCTGAAGCGATTATTTTATCGGGCTTTGATCCGGTTCGTCGTGAGTTAGCACGTTTGGCATTGCATCAATTGGTTTCGGATGGACGTATTCATCCGGCTCGTATTGAAGAAGTAGTAGCTAAAGTGAAGCGTCAGTTAGACGAAGAAATTATTGAAACTGGAAAACGTACTGCTATCGATTTAGGAATTCATGGATTAGCGCCTGAGTTAATTCGTGTAGTGGGTAGAATGAAATATCGTTCTTCTTATGGACAAAATTTGTTGCAACATAGTCGTGAAGTAGCGAATTTATGTGCGTTAATGGCAGCTGAATTAGGATTGAATGTGAAGCTAGCAAAACGTGCAGGTCTGTTACATGATATTGGAAAAGTAGCCGAAGAAGATACTGAACTTCCTCACGCAATTGCCGGAATGAAAATGGCAGAGCGTGCAAAAGAAAATCCAGAAGTGATTAACGCTATTGGCGCCCATCATGACGAGATTGAAATGACAAGTATCCTCTCTCCTATCATTCAAGTTTGTGATGCCATTAGTGGTGCACGTCCAGGCGCGCGTCGTGAAATTGTAGAGCAATACATGAAGCGTTTGAAAGAAATGGAGAATGTAGCTCAGTCGTACAAAGGTGTTGAGAAAGCATTTGCCATTCAAGCCGGACGTGAGTTACGTGTGATTGTAGAAAGTTCGAAGTTGGATGATAAAGCCACGGAACAACTTTCGTTCGATATTGCCAACAAAATCCAAACGGAGATGACTTATCCTGGACAAGTAAAAGTGACGGTGATTCGAGAGACAAGAGCAGTCAACTACGCGAAGTAAAATAAATTGAATTCAATGAAGTCAGCCGAAATCAACCTGAAAATGGATCGATTTCGGTTGATTTCTTTTATAAGAAAATGGACTGAAAAGTAAAACAAGTATTACGAAATTTTTCACCGAAAATTACGATTGCTACTGAGCTTACATGAAGAAAAATCTTCAAGAAATATGGAGCACCGATTTTAACAAAGCTGTTATTACACTTTTGTCGGGCACTGCATTAGCGCAGTTGATCACTTTTGGATTATATCCACTCATCAGTCGATTATATACACCCGCCGATTTTGGAGTGTTTGGACTTATCACTTCCGTCATGGGAATTATTGCTTTAGTGGCGACAACACGCTATGAGTTAGCCATTATATTACCAGCTAACGACCAAGAAGCTAGTAAAATAGTAGGCCTCTCCTTTGTGATTAATACCATTATCTCGTTAATTTCATTGATAGCCATAACGCTTTTTTATTTTTTTGTTGAGAATATCAACGAGAGTTTAAGGGCACATAGAGTATTATTATTCCTTATTCCTTTGCTTGTATTTCTTACGAGTGCATCCAATATATTACAAAATTGGTTGATTCGAAAAAAAGAATATAAAGCACTTTCTGCCAGTAAAATCATTCAGTCTATCGTGAATAATGGGATCATCATATTCGTTGGACTCATGAGTATTGGAGTACTAGGCCTATTGGGTGGAATGCTTTTATCAGCTGCAGTTACAGTAATCTTTTTATTTATACAATTCAAAAAGTCAAACCCTGAAAAAATAATTTCATTCGAAAAATCAGGCTTGTCAAAAGTTGCAAAAAAGTACATAGACTTACCTACAGCTAATACTTTCCAAGCTTTGTCGGAGAGTTTTCAAAGTCAAGGAATCATATTCGTCATCTCTTATTTCTTTTCCATGCAAGTGGTAGGGCTATATTCATTTGCGTTACGAATTTTAATGGCGCCCCTCTTCTTCTTTGTCAATTCCTTTACCCAAGTATTTTATCAATCCGCTTCAGAGCTATATGCTAAGGGCGAAAGCTTAGTTCCTATTTTAAGAAAAACAGTATACAACTTAGCACTGTTGGCTTTTCCCTTGATGCTTATCTTGATGATTTTTGGACCTTCTCTTTTCGCAATCTTCTTTGGCGAAGAATGGCGGGAATCAGGGGTGTATGCCCGAATGCTCGCTCCATATATTTGCATTGATTTTTTACGTTATGGTGTATCGCAATTACCTATTATTTTAGGAAAAGTTAAGCAGATGTTTTATTGGTCGCTGCTGGGAAATCTAGTACTTTTCTCATCTTTGCTCTTCGGAATTGTAGTATTAGATGATTTAAAATCTGGATTCGTATTGATCTCCATCACAATGACACTCTACTTCTCTTTCTTATTCTTCTGGATTTATAAATTAGCAAAAAATGGAAATTCTCGACAAACATAATATCCTTCCCAACCTCGCTTCTCGATCTAAAGTCATTATTGAGTTGGGCTGCGGAACCAGCCGAAGAATAAAAGACGCCATTTCCATCGACATTATAGATGTTGATAGTGTCGATATTGTAACAAACGTGGATCAGGGATTATCATTTTTACCTGACAATTCGGTGGATGAAATTTATTCATTTCATTTTATGGAGCATCTGTCGGACATTTCCTTATTCATGAATGAATTGTTTCGCGTTTTGAAACCCGGAGGAAAAAAAATCGGAACGGTCCCTCACTTTTCCAATCCCTATTATTATAGCGATTATACGCATCGCTCTTTTTGGGGTTTGTATTCATTTAGCTACTTCTCCAAAGAGCGCTATTTTAAAAGAGGTGTGCCAAATTTTTATCAAGACATTAATTTCAAGATCAATAAAATTGAAATCGTTTTCTACTCTTCATTCAAATTCATCAATATATTTAAAAAGATTGAAGGTTTCATTTTCAACTTAAACAAACCGATGTTGGAATTATACGAAGGAAGTTGGTGTTATACGTTTCCTGCACATGAAATCTATTTTGAAATAGAAAAGAAATAAGAATGGACGGCATTAGCATCATTATTGTAAATTACAATTCAGGAAATTTTATTTCTGAATGTGTGACCAGTATCATAGATGCGATAACGGTACCGTATGAAATTATTATTTGGGACAATAATTCTACTGATAATTCCATGTTTTTGCTACATGAGAAATACAGACATCTCCCCCAACTTATTACCCATCTTGGAAAAGAAAACCTGGGCTTTGCAAAGGGAAACAATCGCGCTGCAGAATTGGCGAAATACGAATATTTTCATTTTCTCAATCCCGATACGTTGGTCAATGCTCAGTTGAATCGCGAATATGAATTGATATTAAGTTATGATTCATCCGACATTTATGTAAACTCATTACTCGAAAAAGATGGGAGCCTTTTGGTTTCAAAGCACCTATTACCCTTGTTTGGAAATTACATGCGTGCTTTTTTAAAAATTGGAGAAAGGAAATATTGGAATATTGGAGCAAGTTTGATTATGAAAAAATCAACATTTGAAAATATTGGTCGTTGGCCGGAAGATTACTTTATGTATACAGAGGATATGGAAGTTTTTTACGTGGCTGATCAAAAAAATATTCCAGTGCGTTATTTAGACACGAAAATTGTTCATATTGGAAAAGTGAGTTCAGGAAATAGATGGAGTGATTTACAACGTTTGTTAGTGATTGAAAGATCTTTCAAACATTTTTATTTCAAGTACAATTTAGGGTATCAATATTACTTAGTTCGGAATATGCAGTTGCTATATATCTTGTTCAAGGAACCTTCTAATTTTGTAATTACCTTAAAAGCTTTTTTGCAAACAGGGTTTCGAAAAACATCTCCTAAACAACCCTAAAATAAGTTGACCAATTATCGATAAAATCGTTTTTCAATTTGCCCTAATAAATTAATTGCTTTTTGTTTACTTTGATGAAATTAATCTTGTCCTTCAACCGCGGCTAATATAAAGAAACAGCAAAAAAATATCATGCCCAGAATATTGATTTTAAGTGATATAGCATCGGAACACACCCATCGATGGGCCATGGATTTGGCTCGTGCCGGAAATGATATTGGTATTTTTAGCTTGAATTATTCTTCCGATGAATGGTATAAAGATCAAGAGAGAATAACCATTTTACATCAGGCTTCTCAAAAAGTGAATGGAGAAAGTGGATGGAGTAAGTTCCAATATTTGATGTTATTGAATTCACTCAAAAGTTCTATCCTAGAATTTGCTCCCGATATTTTACATGCGCATTATGCAACTAGCTATGGATTGCTAGCTGTGCGATCCGGATTTCGTCCACTGGTAATATCCGTCTGGGGAACGGATGTGTTTGCCTTTCCTAAAAAATCATTCCTGCATTCGAAATTACTTTCTTATATTTTTTCAAGTGCATCAAAAATTTGCTCGACCAGCGAATGTATGAAGATGGAAATAGCTTTGTACACGAAGCAAGATGTTGAAGTAATTCCTTTTGGTGTGGATGTACAGCGATTTTCTCCAGATGAAAGTAAAAATGAAAATACAACTATTATCATTGGAAATATAAAAGCTCTAGAAACTGCGTATGGAAATAAAATTTTGCTCGATGCGTTTATAACCATCTTAAAAAAGTATCCTTCTATTCCACTTCATCTTTTATTGGTTGGAGATGGATCACAGCGAACGGAACTGGAAAAAATTGTAAATGAAAATGGAATTATAAATCAGGTACATTTTGCTGGGCGAGTTCCGCATTCAATCATCGAAAAGTATCATCAGCAAATTGATATTTTTGTATCCTTAACTACTATTGACGAAAGTTTTGGTGTTTCGCTGGTGGAATCGATGGCCTGCGCAAAAGCCATCATCGCTTCCGACACACCAGGATTTAAGGAAGTATTGGGATCACAAGAAAATGGAATCATTGTTAAAAGAAATTCAGTGGAAGAAGTGGTGAATGCGCTGAGTTTTTATTTAGATCATCCCACCGAAAGAGTTAAAAAAGGGAATTCCGCTCGACAACGTGTCATTGAGAATTATATTTGGGACGATAATGTGCAGCATATGATGAATGTTTATCAAAACCTCATTAAAAAATAATTGAAGAAAATGAAATTGCTAACCATCGTAGGAGCTCGTCCGCAGTTTGTAAAAGCAGCTGTGGTCAGTCGCGCCTTATCGAAAATAAACAATATTGAAGAATTGATTGTACATACCGGTCAACATCATGATGCGAATATGTCGGATGTATTTTTTGAGGAGATGGAAATTCCGAAGCCCGCATTCAATTTAGGAATTCATGGTCTAGGGCATGGTGCCATGACTGGACAAATGCTGATCGGTTTAGAAGCACTTTTCAGCCAACAAAAACCAGATAGAGTGCTTGTTTATGGTGATACTAATTCTACGCTTGCAGGAGCATTAACCGCTGCTAAAATGCATATTCCTGTTGCCCATATTGAGGCCGGATTGCGTTCATTTAATATGAAGATGCCCGAAGAAATCAATCGCATTCTCACCGATCGAATTTCCGATTTACTCTTCTGCCCTACTCAAACCGCGATTGACAATTTATCAAAAGAAGGGTATCCTTTTTCGGGAACAAAGGTAATTTTGTCGGGAGATGTGATGCAAGATGCAGCAATGTATTATGCGCAAACTTCAGCATCCAAATCAAACATCATTGAAAAACAAAAACTGAAAGACTTCGTGTTGTGCACACTGCACCGAGCAGAGAATACGGATGATCTTTCCAGATTGAAATCAATCATCGATTCATTAACCGAAATAAATAAAACCATACCCGTTGTTTTGCCCTTGCATCCTCGAACAAGAAAAATTGTTACGGATGCCGGAATGAAATTGCAGTTTACAGTGATTGATCCTGTAGGATACTTTGATATGATTGAAATGCTCAAACATTGTTCCTTGGTGATGACCGACAGTGGCGGATTGCAAAAAGAAGCCTTCTTCTTTGCAAAACAATGCATCACACTGCGCGATGAAACGGAATGGGTAGAATTAGTGCATGGTGGATTCAACAAATTAGCAGGCGCCGATTACTCCAACATCCTTTCTTCGTTTGAAGAGATGCGAAATAAAAAATCGGATTTCAATGTGAACTTATATGGTGGTGGAAAAGCAACCGATAACATCGTTAACGAATTACTGAGCACATCTTGAGAATCCTCATCCTTTCACAATACTATCCTCCCGAAACAGGAGCTCCACAAAATCGATTGAGTGGATTGGCTCGAGAGTTGAAAGCGGCCGGACATGAAGTGGTCGTATTGTGTGCGATGCCCAATTATCCGAGCATGGAAGTACATGCAGGATATAGAGGGAAATGGTTTGTAAAGGATCAGTTTGAAGGAATTAATGTCTACCGTTCATGGATTTATGTGAGTAAAAGCAGATCCATTATTTCGCGTTTATTAAATTATTTTTCATTTACCCTTTCATCTGTATTTGCGGCATCCAATATTCCTGGGAAGTTTGATATTTTAATGTGTGAATCACCGCCTCTATTTTTAGGAATCAGTGGATGGTGGATTAGCAAAAGGAAAAATGCAAAGTTTGTTTTTAATGTGAGTGATCTTTGGCCTGAATCGGCAGAGAAATTGGGTGTGATAACGAATAAATTCTTTTTAAATCTTGCCACTAAATTAGAAGAATGGTTATATCGTTCCTCGTATATGGTTACGGGACAAACACAAGGAATTGTGAAAAATATTCAAACACGATTTCCTAATAAACCCATACATTGGCTACCGAATGGTGTCGACAAATCAATTTTCCTGATGAAATTTAATGAGGGTAAAAGAAAGGAATTAGGGTTTGAAGAAAACGATTTCCTCCTACTCTATGCAGGAATTATTGGAATTGCACAAGGATTGGATGTTATTTTAGACGCCGCCAAACAAATTCCAGCACAAAGTAAAATTGTATTCCTACTACTTGGCGATGGACCCGAGAAGGAACGATTGATGGCAAGAGTACAAACTGAAAAGATACATCGTGTTAAATTTCTCAATTTAGTGAGTCAGGACGAAGTACCCTCCATTGTTGCTTCTATCAATGCAGCGGTAATTCCATTGAAGAAAATGGATTTGTTTCTGGGAGCCATTCCATCTAAAATATTTGAGAATCTCGCGCTCGAAAAACCCTTATTGTTAGGCGTTGATGGTGAAGCACGCGAATTATTTATTAAAGAAGGCAAGTGTGGAATTTATATCGAACCTGAAAATGCAAAAGCATTAGCTGAAGCTGCTTTATACATGGAAAGTCATCCAGATGAATGTAAATCCATGGGTGCTAACGGAAAAGTTTATGCGCAAAAATATTTTATGCGTGAAATCATTGCCAAAAATTGGACGGAAGCCATGGAAGCTGAAATGCGAAAAGAAAAATCATGATGAAGGAATCGATAAATACTTCTAAAATCATGGGTGCACTATTGTTGCTCTCGGCACTAGCATTGCCGCTGCTACTTCCTGTTTCCATCATTTGTTGGATTTCAATTGGCATCATTCGATTAGTAAATAAAGTGGAACGCATTTCAATGATTACACGATTTAAACAAAATCGCATTTTACAACTTCTGCCGGCCATCTATTTATTGTATGTAATTGGATTGATCTGGACCGAAAATTTTAAATATGCTGGTCTCGATTTACAAATTAAAGCTGGGTTTCTACTCTTACCTCTATTTATTGGAACCCTGGATCTGTCCGTTAAGGAATTTAGAAAAACCACCTTCTTCTTCGTAGTCGGTTGTGCGTTGGCTTGTCTGCTGCTACTTGCCAATGCTTTTATTAGTTTTATTGAAACCGGTAATCACACTTCGTTTTTTTACATCAGCTACAGTTCGCTGTTGATGCATCCTACCTATATTTCCATGTATTTAACCATGGCCATTTTATTTTTGCTTCAAAGGATCAATGATACCACGAAGGAACAACATCTAAAATATTATAGTGCGGGGATCCTTTTCTTTTTTGTTCAATTGTTTCAATTATCCGCTCGAACATCGCTTGCTGTTGCTGTGTTAACCTTTCTAATAGCATCCTTCTTTTATTTACGGAAAGGAGAAATTATACAAGTAAAGAAATGGTATTTCATTGCCATTCTCTTATTCTCCACCCTCAGTTATTTTGCGCTGCAGGGATTTAACAATCGTTTTAATCAAGTTTCCAATGCTATCACTTCAACTCCTGCTGATCAAGTTCAACCCGAATACAACAGTACCACGGGAAGATTGGAAATTTGGAAGGAGAGTATGGAAATTCTACAGGACAACTGGCTCATCGGTACGGGAACCGGTGATGTAAAAGATGAGTTGATGAAAACCTATGAAAAGCATCAATTCCATTATGCCCTCGATAAAAAACTCAATGCGCATAACCAGTTCCTTCAAGTCTGGCTCACGCTGGGAATTGTGGGTTTGCTGCTGCTCATCTTATCATTGGCTATTCCGATTTATCGTTTAAAATTTGATAAGGAACCGCTCTTTGCTCTTTTTGCAGTGGTCATTATCTTGAATTCCATGACTGAATCTATTCTAGAAGTACAAAAAGGAGTTCTGTTTTTTGTTTTCTTTTATAGTTTTCTGGCAGTGGGAAAAGAAATTCATTCAATACAAGAGCCTCAACAAGAAGCTTAAAACTTAAATTCATTAAAATTCGACATTCCTCCCTATTTTTGCACTATCTAAAAAACAATGGCCCTTATCCCCTTCTCTCCGCCCCGCATCGATGATGAAATCATCAAGGAAGTAACAGCAGCTTTGAAATCGGGCTGGATCACAACGGGTCCGCGCACCAAGCAATTTGAAAAAGAATTGAGCGCCTATAACGGCAACGAGTATACGCTTTGTTTAAATTCAGCTACAGCCGGACTCGAAATTATGCTGCGTTGGTTTGGAGTAAAGGAAGGCGACGAAGTGATTTTACCAGCGTACACTTATGCCGCTACAGCCAATGTGGTGGTGCATTGCGGCGCTCGACCTGTATTGGTAGATGTGAATGCTTCCGATTTTAACATCAATGTAGAAAATGTAAAAGCAGCCATCACCTCTAAAACAAAAGTGATTATGCCCGTCGATTTTGCCGGACTTCCTTGCGATTATACAGCGTTGATGGAAGTGGTGAATTCGGGAGATGTAAAATCGAAGTTTAATGCCGAGTCCGAGGTTCAGAAAAAATTAGGACGAATCATGATTTTGTCGGATGCAGCGCATAGTTTGGGGGCAACCTATCACGGTAAACGAACTGGAATTTGGGCGGATGCCTCTGTGTTTTCTTTTCACGCCGTGAAAAATTTAACAACAGCCGAAGGTGGAGCCATTGCCTTGATGCTTCCACCGCCATTCAGCAATGAAGAAATTTATAAATTTTTATGCATTTATACCTTGCACGGACAAAACAAAGATGCGTTGGCCAAAATGCAAAAAGGAAATTGGAAGTACGATATCATCGAAGCGGGCTTTAAATGCAACATGACCGATTTAGTGGCTGCCATCGGACTCATTGAATTAAGACGTTATAACGACGATACACTTGTGGTGCGAAAACAAGTATGCGATTATTATTACGATGCACTCAGCGCCTTCGATTGGGCTCAATTGCCCATCTTAAGAGATGAACATCGTGAAAGTTCCTATCATTTGTTTCCATTGCGCATAAAAGGAGTGAGTGAAGAGCAGCGAGATGCTATCATTCAAGCCATTTTTGATGAGGATGTGAGTGTGAATGTGCATTTCATTCCATTGCCCCAGCTTTCGTTTTATAAGAAGCAAGGATTTAATATTGACGATTATCCCGTAACGTATTCCAATTTCGCCACTGAAATTTCACTTCCTATTTTTTACGATTTAACCACGGAGCAAAAACAACGTGTAGTTTCGGCAGTGGTGAAAGCTGTTGAATCGGTATTGGTAACTCGATAAAAATGGCCAAGCGACTCTTCGATGTGTTGGTGAGTACGGTGATGTCGGTGCTCTTGAGTCCGCTGTTGTTGGTGTTGGCATTGGCAGTAAAATTTTCGAGCAAAGGTCCGGCGTTTTACATGCAGGAACGTATTGGTAAAAACGAAAAACCATTTCGCATTTTTAAATTCAGAACCATGTTTCTTGATTCAGATAAAAAAGGATTGCTCACCGTGGGTGGACGTGATCCGAGGGTGACACGTGTTGGATATTTTTTAAGAAAGTATAAATTAGATGAACTCCCGCAGTTGTTCAATGTCGTTTTAGGGGAGATGAGTTTGGTGGGTCCACGACCTGAAGTGAAAAAATATGTGGAGATGTATTCGGTGGAGCAAAGGAAGGTGTTGGAAGTAAAACCGGGCATCACGGATTATGCGTCGATTGAATATGCGAATGAGAATGAGTTGCTGGGGAAAGCGGATGATCCGGAGAAAATGTATGTTGAGGAAATTATGCCGGCGAAGTTGAAGTTGAATTTGAAGTATGTTAGGGAACAGAGTTTTTTGGTTGATTTGAAGATTATTTTTCGAACGGTAATGAAGATTTTAAGTTAAATACTGCGTGTTTATCAACATAAAGCCTCAGTGACCTCTGTGTAAAACTCTGCGGCCTCTGTGGTAAAAGAAGATTTATAGAAGAGATAGATTTTTTTGCTTCATTAATGTTCCTCATTTACCACGGAGAACACAAAGATTTTCACAGAGAGCACAGAGAAATTAATTTGAAATCATAGAGAAATCTTCTTATTATAAAAGTTTGTGTCCTCTGTGTAAAACTCAGTGTCCTCTGTGGTAAAAGAAGATTTTTATAAAAGATAGATTTTTACGATCCTGTAAAGTTCTTAATTTAACGCGGAGAACACTAAGAAATTAAATGCTAGTAGTCAGCAGCTACGCAGAGAACAACGCAATCATTAGCCCGATCTCATCCACCTTCTCCGTATCACCCAATTTTTGATACGAGTACGATAAATTACGAAGCATCCGCAAAATCATATCCTTATTGCTGCAAGGTTGGTAATAAGTATTCTGCGGATCGAGTTTTAGTTTTTTTACAAATTGATCGATGTCGCCTTTGCCAAATACAGAACCTTTACTAAACGGATTAATGTAAAACAATACGCGACCTGTATTTCCTTCCTCTCCCTCCCGCACTTCGAGGTAGGATAAAATAAAATGCTCGGGTAAATTCACTCCGTAGATGGGGAGTCCGAGGGATTTGGTCACGAGTAAATACAAAGTAGATAACGCCAAGGGATTTCCCTTCTTACTTTCAATCACACAATTGATATAGGAATTTTGTGGGGCGTGGTAGTTGGTGGTATTGCCTGTAAATCCGTGCTTCGTGAAAAAAATATGATTCATCACATTTACTTGCTCCAAGGCGGTTAAACTTTCATTCAGCTCGAGCCAAATATCTTTCTTGATGGTGGCAATGAACTGTAAAATTTTATCACGATCTAATTCTGGATATTGATAACGTGCTACGAGCAATGCACCTTCTAACAAATCATCGGTATTGGTATGAATCCAAATCTTCATATCCTCCAACAACATATCAAATTGAATTTTGTGAACGATGTTGGCAATGCGATGTTGTAAGATGGGATCAAACGCATGCGACCATGCATCTTCCAACATGGGAATAACATGCGTACCCAAACTAATTAATTTTTCTTCGATATGCGTAAACACTTCCTGATCGGAATCATCGAGCAAACTAATAAGGGCTTTTACTTCGGGATCGTTCATCATTTTTCCTACACAATATTAACCCGTAAGACTATGTCGTTCTAAGGTACGGAGGATATTTATAAACGGAAAGATGTTATTTTTAATAGTTTATAAGATATTGAATTTCAGATAATTGAAAGGTTATATTAAAATATTGATTAAAAGTTGATACGGACTGTGCGTTGTCAATCTCAGTCGTAAATCTATAATGTTGACAATTTGTGTAAATGATAAATGCAGATACAAAGTTTGCCTTGCACCTGCATTTAACAATAATTTATTCTAATAATAAACAAAAAAAGTGTAGTCTCGTTTTAAAAAAAATCAATGATGATTATCCACCTCAACTTTCCGATAATCTTCCGTTAACTTTTTCTGAATCTCATTAGGAACAGGAGCGTACTCAGCAAAAATGGATTTTACTTTTGCTCGACCTTGGGTGATGCTGCGTAATGCGGCGTTGAATTTATCGAGTTCGGCGAGTGGTGTGCGCGCTTTTATGATTTGGTAGCCGCCGCGCGAATCCATGCCCATAATAACAGAGCGTCGTGTTTGGAGTTCGCTCATGACATCGCCCATCACATGCTCGGG
>JBJXGU010000057.1:0-5511 GCA_046160245.1 Bacteroidia bacterium | reverse complement strand
GAATTTCATCAATGAAAACATACCATCCCGTTGCGTCCATTTTTCCAGTTGCTTTTTGTGCCATGGTGAAAAGAGCATCTAGAGAAATAGTATTGTAGATGGGCGTTTCAATGGAGATGAATAAAATCTTTTGAGGAGAGACTCCTTCTGCTATTAATTTTTGAATGGTATGATAAAGCATAACCGTTTTACCAACCCGTCTAGGACCCATCAAAACTACTGCACGTTGCACGGTAGATTTTTTTATTAGTGGATAAAGTAAATTGAAATATAGGCGAGGGGCAAAGGATTCATAAAATGGATCCAATTGGCTCGTTGCCCACCACGGATTCTCGAATTGTAATCTTGTGATGATTTGCTCTTCTGAAAATGGTAATAATGTCATAACAACCCAAAATTAGTTAAATAAGGTCAAATAAAAAACCTTATTTGACCTTTTTTGGACAAATAAGAATAAAACTCAATTTTTTTAACCTTATTTGACCGTTTTCATTCCACTATAAGGATAGGAGCTATTTTATTGTATAGCGTTGATTGTTAAAATTATACAAGCGCAATTGCTTATGATTATTAAGTGAGCAAAATATTTAAAGTGTTGATTATCATTATTTAGACTAAAATAAGATGAGTATAAATTAGAATAAGATCGAGAAAAGTTATTAATGTAAACTTTTCGTTAGTCTATTTGGGAATCTTACTTTTTCAAATCGTGGTTTATAATGGAATAAATCGCGAAGCTTTACGACCAATGTCATTAAGTTAAGCTTCAAGATGCCGAAGGCATCACCTATTTATAGAAAAAAAGAACGCAAAAACATACGACGCCATCAGGGTCAAACAACAACAAACTAAATTTTTTCTATAAACAATTGAACCATTCTGGGTCAAAATCTCTTAACTTAATGACATTAGTCTTATGCTTGCCTGCTTCAAACTTGACCAAAATCAAAGTAAGAAACATCTTGAGCAAGCTCATCTATTTGTTGCCAATAGGCAAGTGTTACCACTTTTCCTTCTCGCGTTCTTAAAAATCTACCGAAAATAGCATTGATGGTATTAAAGCACATATCGGTTACACCAATGGTAAATTGTGTTGGCTCTATGGGTGGAGGTGGAGGTGCTGGTGTTTCTCCTTCAGCTACAGGAGAAGGAGCTGGTGCTTTTGGAATGATTCCACTAACGACTACCGTATACCCATTTCCCTCTAACAAAGGTTTGATGAAATTTATTCGATCCATGGATACTGCTCTTTCAACAATGCAGCATTTGATGCCGTTCAACTCTTCAAATTCATGATTCTTATTAATGGCCATGCTTTTATTCGATTAAATGCCGATACTTAGTTCGTAAATATAATTGTAAAATTCTCCGCTAAATCCGGTCAACAAAATACCTATGATACAAATGATGAGAGCAATGCTAGGAAAAAGACTGAATGATATTTTTTGAATCGGATGTTCGTTTGCATCCATAAACATCGCTTTTACTATTCGTAAGTAATAGTACATCGATACTACCATGTTGATGGCAGCAATGGCAATGAGTACATAGTTTCCGGTGGATGCACCAGCTGTAAGCAAGAATAATTTTCCGAAAAATCCTGCTGTAGGAGGAATGCCCGCTAAAGAAAATAGGGAAATAGTCATGATCCAACTTAAGGCCGGATTGTTTTTATAAAATCCTTTGTAGTCGTTAATGCTTTCTTTCCCGGTAATTGAAGATACCATGTTTACTACTCCAAATGCACCTAAGTTGGAAAAAATATAAATCACTAAAAAGTAAATGACCGCCGCTTCGCTTTCTTGTGATCCACCTGAAATACCCACCAAGATAAATCCAACTTGTGCTATAGAAGAGAAAGCCAAAAATCGTTTGATGTTTTGTTGACGTAAAGCAAATAGATTTCCAATGCCTATGGTAAGCACTGCCGTTATAAAAAGTAATATGTACCAAATACTCACCATTGATTCAAAAACAGAATACAGCACGGTAACAAAAACGAATGCAATCGCCGACTTAGAGATCACCGATAAGAATGCAGCGACTGAAACAGGCGCTCCTTCGTATACATCAGCTGTCCAAAAGTGAAAGGGAACAATGGAAAGCTTAAATGCAAATCCAACAAACAACATTACAAATGCAAATACTTGTAAAGATGATCCGGTCAATTGTAAAGTGATTTCGGAAAATGATAAGGAACCCGTTGTCCCATATATCATCGATATACCCATCAACAACAAGGCGGAACTAAACGCTGATGACATAATCATTTTCATTCCCGCTTCAGAGGAAGCACTTTTGTTGAGATTGAAATTAGCTAAGGCTGCCAACGGAATGGTTGATAATTCTAAGCCGATGTAAAATAATAGAAGATGACCCGATGATAACATGAAGAACATTCCTAATACCGAAGAAAGCAATAGAATGTAGAATTCAGGTGCGTGTCGATGGGTGCGCGTATAAGGATGTGCTTGTAGTGAGATGATGAGTAATCCGAGGTTGAGAATATTTTTTTCGAGTAGTATTAAATCGTTGGATTGAAACATCCCATTAAATAATTCGCCAGAAAGATTGCAATAGAATCCAAAAATTAGATTCAGAAACAAAAGAATATTAATCATCACATGCCAACGTCCTGAGTTGTCATCGTTACTGCCAATCTTTATTATTAAGAGTAAGAAAAGTATGACACAGAGTATCAACTCATGTTTCATCAGACCTATAAATTCATTTATCATTGTCAATCGTTAAGGAAGTAAGGTGCGACCAATATTTACCATGAGTCCATTCACGTCCGGACTTATTAATTCATTTAACCAGAATGGAGCGATACCAATAACTACAATTCCACTCAATAAGAGTACTGCTGCTGATTTTTCATTCCAGGTAGCATCACCTAATGATAAGTGTTGTTCGTTTACAAGCGGCCCCATAATGGATTTTCCGGCCGCACGAAGTATATACACCGCCGTTACCACGATGGAAGCACACGATAATACGGTTGCAATTCGATAAAGCATTTCAGGATGTTGCCATGCGCCCATGAAAACGGTCATCTCAGCAACGAATCCACTAAAGCCCGGAAGTCCTAAAGAACATAAACCAGAAATAATAAAGATGGTGGAGATGAATGGCATCACTTTTAAAAGTCCACCTAACTGTGCTACCAAACGAGTATGCGTTCTTTCGTAAATCATTCCAATGGCGGCGAAGAAAAGGGCTGTCATCAATCCGTGAGAGATCATTTGCATGACTGCGCCCGCTATGGCTGTTTCGTTGAGCATTCCAATTCCGAGCAATACAAATCCACAGTGACTCACCGAGGAATAAGCATTGATGTATTTCAAATCGGTTTGCATCATCGTTGCAAAGGCTCCGTAGATAATTGCAATGGTAGCTAACAAAATAATGTAAGGAGCATACACATGCGCTGCTTCGGGCATTAAGTACGTGGCCACACGTAAGCAACCGTAACCTCCAAGCTTCATTGAGATTCCTGCCAAAAACATCGACGCTGCAGTTGGAGCAGAACTGTGTCCATCAGGTACCCAAGTATGAAATGGAAAGAGGGCCCCAAATATTCCGAATCCAATGAATGTAAGAGGGAAGAAGATAAGTTGTGTGTTAAGCGGAACTGCTGTGCGAGAAATAGCGATGAAGTCAAAGGTGTGTTGACCATTTCCAAGGTTAGTACTAAAATACAATCCCAACAATCCTAAAAATACAAAGGCAGAACCCGCCATAAGCATTAATGCAAGTTTCATCGCACTGTATTCTTTTTTTCCGCTGCCCCAAATTCCGATTAATAAAAATTTAGGAATCACGGCAACTTCCAAGAAGAAGAATAAAGTAAATAAATCCAGAGAGATAAAGAAGCCGTAAGCTCCAGCACTCAATAATATAAGGAGGAAGAAAAATTCTCTACTCATTTTTTCCATCTTCCAACTCACCAATACACCAGCTAAAACTACAAATGCAGATAGAAGTATCATCGAAACTGAAATGCCATCAACCCCAGTAGTAAAGGCAATGCCCAACGGCGTAAACCATTCAACCGAACTGTAAAAAACCATAGCTGCATTATTTCCTAATGCACGTTCCGCACAAAACGCATTTAATAAAAGTATCGATAAAGTAAATTGAATAACAGCCCCGCACAATGCAATGAGTCGAACCTGCTTCAATTGATTGAAGAAGAGAATCGCAATGGCGGTTAAGACAGGAGTTATGACTAATAGGTGTAAGTTCATCTTTTATTAGTTGACCAGATAAATGGCAAGTGCCGTTAAACCAAATGCTGCAATGAAGAAGTATAAAGCATAATCTTGCACTTTTCCTGATTGTATTGATTTAATTAAGTTGGATTTCCATACAACTAAAGTAGCAAGTCCGTTCATGCTTCCATCAACAATATTTTTATCCACCCAAGCAGATGGCTGTGCAATTAAGTTGAATACTATTTTTTTAGTGATGAACAAGTAAATCTCATCAATATAAAATTTATGATATGCGGCTTTATATACTCCCTGAATGGAAGCTGATAATTTATCGGAACGATCGTTTTCTGTTTTATAAAATAAAGTAGCAAGCGCAATTCCACTTACTGCAATAATGACCGGGAGAATAGCCGCCGAGATCTCAAACGGAATGTGTAAAGGATGCCCATCGCTTGAAACAAAATTTCCAAATGGAATAAACCCTGCTGTGATGGCACCAACGCTGAGAATCAACAAGGGGATTTTCATGCTCCAAGTTCCTTCGCCATGATGATGATCGTCGTGATGCGCTGTCTTCATATCCTTCGACCAAAATATATTGTAATACAATCGGAACATGTAAAATGCGGTAATGCCTGCCGTTAGTAATGCAATATAATACACCATCGGATTTGCATGATGTGCTGCTGTTAAGATTTCTTCTTTGCTAAAGAATCCTGCAAACGGAGGAATTCCAGCAATGGCTAAACAAGCAATCAAGAAAGTAATATGTGTGATGGGCATCGACTTTCTCAATCCACCCATGTCTTTCATCTCATTACTGTGTATATAATGTATCACAGCACCAGCTCCCAAGAACAGTAAAGCTTTGAAGAAAGCATGCGTAAATAAATGAAACATAGAAGCCGTGAATCCTAATCCTGATTCGTTCCCATATCCAGATACACCTAATGCAAACATCATGTATCCAATTTGTGACATAGTGGAATACGCAAGTACTCTTTTAATATCGGTTTGCGTGCAGGCGATGATGGCAGCAAACAATGCTGAAATAACTCCAGTCCACATCACAACCTCTAAAGCTCCCGGACAAGAAATAGAAAAGATGGGAAACAATCGAGCCACTAAGTAAACACCCGCAACAACCATCGTCGCTGCATGAATCAATGCAGAAACGGGCGTTGGACCTTCCATTGCATCGGGCAACCAAATATGTAAGGGGAACATAGCACTCTTACCTGCGCCTCCCATAAATACAAGGAGTAATCCCCAAGTAAGCGCACTCGCTCCTAAG
>JBJXGU010000056.1:0-3856 GCA_046160245.1 Bacteroidia bacterium | reverse complement strand
AAAGAAATGATGGAGGAGATTGCAAAGTATGGTACGCCTACTTTTAAAAGAATTTATGGTGACTGGACGCAGCCCAATTTAGGAGGATGGAAAAGAGTGTTGCTTGAAAATGCAATTACGCCCATCCAACAGTATGGATATACGAAAGGAAAAAACTCAACAGATTCTAACATGATCATTGATGCCATGGATATTCTCTACTCTGAAAAGGTAGATGGATTTTGTATTGTTTCCAGCGACAGTGATTTTACACGATTAGCGACTCGATTACGTGAAGCAGGAATGCTCGTGATTGGATTAGGTGAAAAGAAAACGCCGAATCCGTTTATTGTTGCTTGTGATAAATTTATTTACTTGGAAATTCTAAAAGTTCCGGAAGAAGTAGCAGAAGTTTCTTCGCATGGAGGGAAAAATCAAAAGAAAAAGAAAATCGAAACCAAAGAAGCATTGCAAAAAATTGGTCATGATACTATCCAACTTATTTCAACCAGCATTACTTCCTTAGGTGATGATAGTGGCTGGGCTTTCTTGGGCGATGTAGGAAATTTAATTTTGAAAAAGCAACCGGCTTTTGATCCTAGAAATTTTGGATATATGAAATTAGCTTTGTTGTTAAAGAGTATTGGAAAATTTGAAATTGATGAAAGAGCAACGGATAATAAGTCGATAAAATTGGTTTATGTTCGTGTGAAATAAAAAGAAAATGAAACTATTTTTTTATCGCATGAAAAACGAGGTCTTCCAAGAAATCTAAAATATTAGATTCGCTTTTACTTTTTCCAAAATCAGTTAATGCAGGTAAGTGTTGCATAAAGAAATTTTGAATATGAGCCATTTCAATAATCGTAGTTGCTAACGAACGTGGATATTTATAATCTGGATTGCATTCCAAAATATAATTTCCGATGGTCGCGCATAAATCTTTATAGGGTTTGAAAAACTGGTCTTGGTTGTCTTCAGTGACGTGCTTTGTTAAATAAGCTTTACTTCCTTCTGAAATAATAATTTGATGTAAAATACTTTCATTCACATGGCTCGTTCGAATATCATCTTCTACTGAAGTGGCTAAAAATTTAATTGCCTTTCTTAACTTCTCTATAGGATCCGAAATATTCTCTGTATAAGTAATTACTCGAAATTCCAACCAGCTCCAATACCACGCCGTTATATAAATAAGAAGCTTGTGCTTGTTTTCAAAATATCGATAAATCCCAGCCTCTGTCGTTCCAATTGCTACTGCCAGTTTCTTAAATGTGAAATCCTCAAATCCTTTTTCATGAATTAATTGAATACTAAAAAGAATGATGTTTTTACCCAAATCCGTTTGCTCAGGATTGCGCAAAAACAATTTTTCATTCATTTTTATATTTAATGAGTATTCCATTTTACGATTTATATATTGAATATCAACTATTTAATAGATTTTGTGTGATTAATTTTACAAAAGTAAAAAAGTTTTACAATTATTCATGATAGTATTACTATCTTTGCAGAAATTAATTTGATAGAAAGTGGAAAAACGAGGATTATTTAGTGAGATAAAAAATGATTTACCTGCGAGTATAGTCGTTTTTTTTGTAGCCGTGCCCTTATGTTTAGGAATCGCATTAGCCTCCGGGGCACCATTATTTGCGGGAATCATTGCCGGAATTATTGGTGGAATTGTAGTAGGAGTGGCGAGTGGTTCGCCCTTGGGAGTAAGCGGACCAGCGGCTGGATTAGCAGTGATCGTTTTAACCGCCATTTCAACATTGGGTTCTTGGCCCGCTTTCTTGCTGGCGGTAGTGATTGCAGGGATTATACAGCTTATACTTGGCTATGCAAAAGCAGGTTTTATTGCTTACTTCTTTCCTTCTTCAGTAATAAAAGGAATGTTGACGGGCATTGGACTCCTCATTATATTAAAACAAATACCGCATGCCTTAGGATATGATAAAGATGTTGAAGGCGACGATGCTTTTTTGCAAAGCGATGGTGAAAATACTTTTACTGCCATTGGAAGTGCGCTTGACTATATTACACCTGGAGCATTGTTAATTTCTGCGATTTCTCTAGCGCTATTAATTTTATGGGACACTGTACTAACAAAGAAACATAAGATCTTTCAACTTCTCCAAGGACCAATAGTAGTGGTGGTGCTTGGTATTATCATGAGTAAATTATATGCTTCAGGTGTTTTAAACTTTACATTGAATAAAGATCAATTAGTGAACATCCCGGTTCCTGATAATTTTGGAAGTTTTGTTAGTCAATTTACGCTACCTGATTTTTCTGCTATTACGAATCCCAATGTTTACGGTGTAGCCATTGTTTTAGCTATTGTTGCCAGTTTAGAAACTTTATTATGTGTGGAGGCCACCGACAAAATGGATCCACTCAAAAGAGTTACGCCAACAAACCGCGAATTAAAAGCACAAGGATTGGGAAATGTTATTTCAGGTCTTATTGGAGGACTTCCCATTACACAAGTAATTGTAAGAAGTTCGGCTAATATTAATTTCGGAGGAAAAACTAAATTATCTGCGATATTACATGGCGTGTTCTTATTAATAAGCGCTATCACGATTGCTAGTGTTTTAAACATGCTTCCTCTAGCAAGTTTAGCTGCCATCCTATTGATGGTAGGGTATAAATTAGCGAAGCCCAGTTTGTTTAAACAGATGTACCAATTGGGTTGGACACAGTTCATTCCCTTTATTGCTACCGTTGTAGGCATTCTATTAACGGATCTATTAAAAGGAATCACGATTGGAATACTCTTCGGTATCTTTTATGTGTTACGAGAAAGCTATAGAAACTCCCATCTTTATGATGTCATCACCAAGGAGAATGGCCATGAAGTTCATCGCATTTCACTTGCTGAAGAAGTTTCGTTTTTCAATAAGGCAAGTATTCTTCAGGCATTAGATGCGATCCCTGAAAACTCAAAAGTTATTATTGACTTTACAAAGTCTAAGGCCATTTCCTTTGATGTTGTTGAACTCATTAATCACTTCGAACAAAATGCGCTGACGAAAAACATTCTCGTTGAAAAAATAATTAATCCTTCTCAACCCTTTAAATAAAATAAAAAGATGAAAACATTAACGAAAGAAATTCAAGATTCTATAACTCCCGCTCAAGCACTTGAAATACTAAAAGCCGGAAACGCTCGATTTACTAATAATTTAAAAGTGAATCGCAACTTATTACAGCAGGCGAATGAAACGTCCGACGGACAACATCCCTTTGCTGTTATTCTCAGTTGCATCGACTCACGCACCTCAGCAGAATTGATCTTTGACCAAGGGCTAGGTGATGTTTTCAGCGTTCGTATAGCAGGAAATATTGTGAATGAAGATGTGCTTGGAAGTATGGAGTTTGCATGTAAGGTCGCTGGTGCGAAAATTGTTGTTGTATTAGGACATACGAAGTGCGGAGCGGTTAAAGGTGCTTGCGATCATGTGGAAATGGGAAACTTAACTGCTCTACTTACCAAAATTCGTCCTGCTGTTGACGATGAAATGACTACTAAGGAAAATCGTAATTCGAAGAATGATGTTTTTGTTGAAAAAGTAGCATCCATCAATGTGAAAAGATCGGTAAGAGCGATCCTAGAAAGAAGTCCCATCTTAAAAGAAATGGTAGAATCAGGAGCCATTGGAATAGTTGGAGGTAACTACGATGTAACTTCAGGAGAAGTGGAGTTTTATGACGATGCGACAATAATTAAATAGAATTATACAACATTTTACTTAAAGAGCGCGACCTTCTAACGATATGGCGAGCTTTTTTATTCCTGACTTGTCCGTGGTCACTTTTAACAAAAATTAATCTATTGAAAACAGGTGCTTTAAGGCAATAATTTTCATATTTT
>JBJXGU010000055.1:0-2695 GCA_046160245.1 Bacteroidia bacterium | reverse complement strand
CTTGATAACTTAGCAAATTTAAGAAAAGTAATAATTTACAACATTTCGGAAAAATCTATAACTTGTATTCATTGCGCCATACACAGTCCATTTGATATCTTAAGATGGTGCTGCAAGTCGTTAAGAGTATAAAAAAATTCTCGATACATTTCTTATGTCACTTAATAGAGTTTTCCAAAAAACGTTGGTATGACAAATGCTTTTATCATACCCAGAACACTCGAACAAATTGTAATAATATTATTGTTAGTTTTTGTTTTAAAAACTATTTATCATAGACAAGGTGGAAGCAATGATAAGGATGGAATAAATGTTCTGGAAAAAAATTAGTATAAACGATCTTATAATAGTAATTATTCTCTCCTTAATTTATGCAATACCTGTAATTAGCACTAATATCCCCTACATAGATGATCTTGGTAGGTCAAGATGGGGATATTCAGGATGGGAAAACAACGGTAGACCATTAGCAGCGTTAATTTTTAGATTTATTTCACTATGGAATCCGTTACAAAATCTTTATCCACTTCCACAGGTTTTAGGAACAGTTGCTACTGGGTTATCTGGGTTAATTTTATTCAAAGCAATCTGTTTTAGAGAAGAAAAACTATCAGTATATTGTGGGTCTTTGTCAATATTAATTAACCCCTTTTATTTAGAAAATCTTTCTTATAACTATGACTGTTTAACAATGGGATTATCAATTCTGATTTTGACAGTGCCATACCTTTTTATTGAAAAAGCACAAGCTAATTTAATCAGTCTTGTTAAATGGTTTTTAATTAATTCTATTTGTATTATAGCTTCCCTTTCCCTATATCAAATTTCTGCGAATTTATCTTTTGGGTTTATCTTGATATACTTTTTATCCAGGATTTTAATCTGTCAAGATAAAAGTGAGATTAAGTTTTTACTATCTTTTATCTTTTTCTTTGTGATTGACTTTGTATTTTCTTATTTAATTTATCAAACATTAATCGCAGACACAATGGTCGCAGGAGAATATAGTATGAAACATAGCGAGACTTTACCAATTAGCAGTTTCTTTATTGAATTTTGGAACAATTCTATTGGTTTGTTTAAATTTATTCTCTCGGCATTGAATGGTATTTCACAGTTTATTCTTTATCCTTTGTTATTTACTTCTGTATGTGTTGTCTTTAGCGGAGCGTACAGGACTTTAAGAACTTCTGCAAGTGGTGTTTTAGCTTCGATTATTGTTTTGTTAATCCCAGTTATATTTATTTTTCTTTCTTTTGGAATTGTCTCCGTTATGAGGTTTCCCTTATTTAATCCTAGAGTATTTATTGGATTTTCAGGGTTTATTTTCATGGGGATGTATGCAGCAATATTGATGTTTGGCAGAAATAAATATTTGCAATTTCTCTTGGTTGTTCCAGTATTTGCTTGTTTTATCTTGAATATTTCCTATGCGAATGCCCTCCAGTTTCAAGAAAAGTACGATAACGCTATGTATACGTCTATTGCAAGGGCTCTGATGTCTCTGGGGTTTAAGAAAAATGACACATTGTTATTGCAGGGAATACAACAAGAAGCGGCTCAAACAAAACTTGCGGCAAGCAAGTTCACCATTATCAGTAGTTTGGTACCCAAATATATTGATAACAATTGGTACTGGGGTTATGTTCGTCTGAAAGATTTTGGTATCATAGCTAATATTCTTTCAGAAGAAGAATATAAAAAAGTCCTAGAATTATCTTCTTGCGTTGAACCAATCATATCTTCCTCTTACAGTTCTGCTTGTAAAGTCGAACCAGCTATTTTTCTAGTAAAAATGAAATAGATATTATTCTTGAAATTAAAATACATAGTTTACCTAATCTGAGCGAACTTAATTTGTTAATAAACACATTTCCCTGTCCACAAATGACTTAATTCTCATTACTGTTGTATTCTTCAAAGACTTAAGCGGTTAGAAAAATAATAATTACAGAGTTTTGACCAAACTATCTGAGTACTTTTCTACACAATCGACTAAATGTCACCAAGATTGATAAGCAGCGAGAGGAATCCATTCATACTTGATAAAACGCTATAGAATCTCAATCAAGTTCAGTTCAGGAGAATAGCTAGGTAAAGGAAAAATCTCAATCGAGTTTGTCATCTGAAGCAGCAGCCTACGCATTAAATCGTTTGCCGCCAATGTATACCACTAGCGAACGCGGTTGGCAATTGTTGAGACGGAAAGCCAAAGAAGAATTATCCCGTGAGATTTTATTACAAATGAGAACGGCTTTTACGCAAGTATTAAATCGTCCCCTTCTTCGCCAAACAGTCGATCATTACCAGCATCACCAATTAGAGTGTAGTTTCCTTTATCGCCCAGCAAACTATCATTCTGATCCCCGCCATAGAAAAGATCATTGCCTTCAAAGCCTGTGATTGTGTCATCACCACCATCACCATACACAGTATTGCCAAAAGCGATGAAAGGGAAGAAACTCGTTCTAAATTCGCCACCAAAAGAATCATTGCCTTCTCCCAAATAATAGACCCTTTTGATTGACAAATAAATCGGTAATATTTTCTTCTTTCAGGATCAGAAACTACTGGGTATTTCCTGAATTAGTGCTGGGTACAATTCATAATTTAATTATCTTTTGGTGTATTTCACTTCAATATAATCATCATCAAAATCGTCTTTAAATTGATCATCGTAGTCATCAAAATCCTC
>JBJXGU010000054.1:0-2802 GCA_046160245.1 Bacteroidia bacterium | reverse complement strand
TATCCAATCGATGAAAAGCTTTCTGCCTGTAATCATTTCGCTTATCGAAACCGCTTAAGATGTAAAAATTATTATTCACCCCAACCTGTCCACTTTGATCAATATTAACCGGAGGTCCGGCCGACATGAAATACCTTTCAGCAGGCAGCGTCAAGGCATCACCTGTAGCATACACCCATGTTAATCCAAATGTCCATTTCTTACTATGATCATACACCACTACTAAAGAGGCATCATGACGACGATCGTATTTAGCTGAAAACTCTCGTCCTTGATTTAAATCGGGGAACTTTCTTTTTGTGTATGACAAAGTATAACCAATCCAACCATTCAATTTACCAGTTGACTTCTTTACAAAAAATTCGGCTCCATAACTCCAGCCCTTACCGAAAACAAAATTATTATCCGGATTATTTCGAACATCTCCATCCGGTGTAGCCCCTTCTTCGTAATCGATTTGATTCTTCATTTCTTTGTAATACACTTCCACGGAAGTTTCATACATATTATCTTTAAGATTTTTAAAATAGCCTAACGAATATTGAGTTCCGAACTGAGGTTTTACTTTATCGGTACTGGGCACCCACACATCAGTAGGCAAACTCACCGAACCAAAAGAAGCGATATGGATGTACTGATAATTTTGCGTGAAGGATGCTTTTACAGAGGAAGATTTATTCAACTCATAACGCATGCTAAATCGTGGTTCAGCATTCAGATAATCTGCAACTTTTTTTCCTTGAGCATAATCAATGGTATCTAAAAATTTTCCTGGGAAAGATGGATCTTCTACATAGCGAGAAAAAGGTCCAATATGTGCAAAATACGAAACCCGCACGCCGGCATTTACTCTAAATTTTTCGGTCACATCCCATTCATCATTCACATAAAAAGCAGCATCGTGCGCATAGAATCGAGTTACTTTTCCCAAATCAAAAACAACATCCCCAGAGCGTGCATAAGCATTGGTGGGTGTGAAACGATGATAAATATAATTTCCTCCAAACTTTACATTATGTAAAATATTTGGAAACCAATTCAAATCAATCTTAGCATTGTAATCACGAATGCCCGAAAATATTTTGAAATCAAATTCCTGCTGCGACGCACCAAATTCAAATTTATAATCGTTAAAGATGAGCGATGTATTCATAAATAATTGATCATTGAAAAGATGGTTCCATCGTAATGAAGTCGTTGCATTTCCCCAAGGAATTCTCACTTTAAATCCGGTATCAGCACTCTTAAAATTAAACACATCACGACCAAAATATCCACTTAAGAATAAACGATCCTTTGGCGACAAGGTATAATTTACTTTTGCATTCAGATCATAAAAATAATAAGAGTTCCCTGCAATTCTTGAATCCGATTTGATAAAAGGTTCACGTAAAAACAAATCAATAAACGTTCGTCTGCCGCTAATCATAAATGAACTTTTATCCTTTACAATCGGACCTTCTAACGTCAATCGAGATGCAATGTAACCAATACCACCAGAAGCTTTAAACTTCTTTTGATTTCCATCCTTCATCGAAATATCGACGACTGAAGCTAGACGTCCACCGTATTGTGCAGGCATTCCACCTTTAATCAGCGTAACATTTTTTACCGCATCAGGATTAAACACAGAGAAAAAACCAAAAAGATGAGATGCATTATATACAACACCTTCATCCAACAAAATTAAATTCTGATCAGGGCCACCACCACGTACATAAAATCCAGAGTTCCCTTCACCTGCATTTTGTACTCCGGGAAGAAGTTGAAGAGTTTTTAAAATATCTACTTCCCCCAGCAAGGCTGGCAAGCTTTTAATTTTATCCACTTCCAACTCCACTCTACCCATATCGGTGCTTTGAACATTCTTATCCTTTCTTTCAGCAATGATCACCACTTCCTTCTTCTCGATCCCATTGGGTAACAGATCAACGTCTAATTTTTTATCAGAGGATAAGTCGATCTCCAATACTTGTTCTCTATATCCAATATAATTGACAATCAAAGAATACTTACCAGGACTAATTGTCAATGAAAAAAAGCCATAGGCATTAGCGTTAGTACCTTTTTGCATTTCCTTGATGTAGATTGCTGCACCGATCAACGCTTCGCCAGAAGTGGAGTCCTTTACATAACCAGAAACGGTGACTTTTTTTTGATTTTCCTGAGCAGAAACAGATGTGGAAAATAGAAATAGCCCAATGGCTAAGAGGAGATAATATTTCATAAGGGTGCAAAAGTAAGGAGATTAGATGGGTTCAAAGGAATACTTTGATGAATGACAACAATTCAAGTACTAAAATGTTTTATTTTCAGTCTGAAGCGAATATTAAAAAATTTGTCCCAAAACCTTAAGTTATGTATTTTTGCCCTATCGTTTTTCGGGGTGTAGCGTAGCCCGGTATCGCGCCAGCATGGGGTGCTGGAGGTCGTCAGTTCAAATCTGGCCACTCCGACTAATAAAAAACAAAAAGGGATCGGCTTGCCGATCCTTTTTTCAATTTATGCAGCGTTGAAAGCTTGCTTTCAAAAGCGGATATTTCCTTAATCCTTATCATCTCGTGCCTCAAGTAATGGTCTCCTAATCGAAAACCTCTATCTTTGCACACTCTAAAATTGTATCATGCAAGAAGAATTAGCTCTTATCTTTAGTGTTGATGGCCTCATCGGACTTTTTACGCTGATCATCATGGAAATTGTATTGGGGATTGATAATATCATCTTCATTTCTATTCTGGCTGGCAAACTACCCAAGAATCAGCAAGAGAAAGCTAGACGTGTGGGACTCATTCTAGCCTTAGG
>JBJXGU010000053.1:0-3220 GCA_046160245.1 Bacteroidia bacterium | reverse complement strand
CCAATCTGATTGCTTTCACAATACAACTCGATAGTATATTTCCCAGGATTATATGTATTTCCTTTTTCCCAATACACACAAAGTTCAGTATTACGATTTTCGTACATGATCGATTCTTTGGTGGTATACAAAGTGGCTTGTCCGTTAAAAATGAAAGTCTCACTTGTTGTCGACATCACCGCTCCATCCGGACTTAACACACGTACAAAAATATCTTTAGGGCCTTTTTCAACCACTAAGTTTTCCATGATGGTAAAGCAAGTTTTAATGCGGTCGGTGCTTTTGGATCGATTGGTTTCGGTTTCCTTTCCACTATTTTTATAACGAACACCTAACGCTTTTAGGTTAGTTGTTTTTAAAACCGATGCGATGGCCACTTTATTCGATAAAACTGAATTCTCTTGTGATAACGAAGATACCTTTGTATTAGCGGTAGATAAATTTTGATTGAGTGAAAAATTTTGTTCGCTAAGTATTTTATTGGAGGTATTCAATGAATCGATTTGAGCGATGAAATTCTGGTTCAATTGACGTAAGGAATTCAATTCCTCTTTTGCCTTTTTCAATTGAGCAGCATCGCCGGTGTTAATGAGCTTTTGAATCTGTGCAATCTTTAAACGAATCTCCTCATCTTTAGCTGAAAGTTGGTTTTGAAGGCTTGCATTTTCCTGATTTAGCTTTTCGTACTCAGTTTTCACCCTCTGCAATTCAGCCGATAAACTCTCCTTTTCAGCCATGGTTGTGTCCAATTCACGGCTCACTTGCTCCAAATGCGTCTTCTTATCAAAGAATTGCCAAAGCAGTAAAGCGTTGACACCTAATAAAATAGTGATAACAATGATGACGATGACCTTCTTTGAATCCTGGTCTTTTTCCGGTGTAGGGGTTGTCATATAGAGTAATTGGTTTAGGGTGCTAAGTTGGACTCAGGCTTCGAAATTATAATATTTTCTTTGTGATCCATCTTTTTTCTAATGATTTTATGCACTTTAGTAAATGAAACTCTGTTCTTTCTAATGGAAAATCGTGAATTGACTCCATTTCCAGACTTTATACGCTCATTTTTGGTAGAAAGTTCTCATTTTATGGTAGCTGTGGATATAAATTGGATATGGCTTGGAAGAGAGAGAATTCAGGTAAAAATTGAACCTAATACCCTGAGCAAAAGAAGGTAATCTTTTCAAACCAATCCCGTTTTTTAGGGTTGAATCTAAAATTCTAAACATTAACTTTTTAATAGTATTGAAATCATCTTTTATTCCCTTCCAAATCCTTGTTTTGCATTTGAAGAAATAGTACCTTGCTAAGCCTTATTTTGGGCGAATAATTACATCTAAAATTTAGAGTTCAAAAGCGAAATAAACAACCTAAATATGAAACCAATCATTACTAAATCAAAATTTGCATTCATTGGGACGATCATCTTCCTGCTCTTTTTATTGGGTGTTACCTCAACAGTCAATGCACAAACATTAATTGCTGGCTGGGATTTTCAAACAACAACAACTGGAGGAGTAGCTGTGCTTGCAGCTCCAAATACACAAAAAGTATATCCAGCAAATTTTGGTGCCGGAACCATTTATTTTAATGGAACCAATAATTCAAGCAATTGGGTTTCCGGTGGGGCCAATACTGAGCTTAATGCTTTTACCGGAACGGGTACTGTTAATGTCGGTTCGGGTTTTTCAACGGTTACTACTTCACCGGCATGCCTTGCATTAGTTGGCGGGTCAGGATGTACCACATGCTCTTCCAACGGAAAATATGCTGTGTTTAGTTTTAGTATGACAGGATATATTAATCTCGTTGTAAGTTATGCTTCACAAAGAACTGCTACCGGCTATAGTAGTCAAATTTGGGAATATAGTACAAATGGAACTACCTGGACTCCATTACAAACCGTGACGACTGTGCCTATTGGCTCCTTTGGGTTGGTTACTCTTCCAACAGTTACAGGCTTGAACGGTGCCTCCACTGCTTTCTTAAGATTTTCCGGAATAGGAGCAACCGCAGCCGCAGGAAACAATCGTCTTGACAATATTCAGTTGAGCGCAACAGCTGGTTTTCCTTTTAACGTAGGTCCTATAAGCGGTTCACCCTTCTGTATCAGTGATGATAATGCAGCGGTGGTAAATGTACCTTACGCGTATGGAGGAACTTTTAATCCAGGAAATATTTTAACAGCTCAATTAAGTTCTTCAACAGGAAGTTTCGCATCTCCAATAAATATTGGAACTTTATCAACTACGGTAACAGCCGGATCTATCACAGCATCAATTCCCGCTGGTACTGCCTCGGGCACTGGATATAGAATTCGTGTCGTGAGTAGTGATCCCATTGCTACTAGCAATAACAACGGTGTAAATTTAACTATCGATAAAGTGGTTGCCGTTGCTTCTAATAGTGGTCCTGTTTGCGCTGGATTAAGTCTACAACTTTTCTCAAATGGTGGAACAACGTATAGTTGGACAGGCCCCAATGCATTTTCAAATTCAAATCAAAATCCAACCATTGCAACAACGGTTGCAGCCGATTCTGGCGTTTATTTAGTCACGGCTGTTTCAACTTTAGGATGTACGGATACGGCTTCCACCTTGGCAATTGTCCAAACTTGTGGATGTCTTCCTCCAACCATTACATCATCTGTTCAACAGCCTTCTTGTAATGGTGGTTCAAATGGTAGTATAGACATCACCGTTAGTGGTGGCGTCTCTCCTTACACATTTCAATGGAGTACCACTGCAGTGACAGAAGATGTCTCTGGACTTTCTGCCGGAGTTTATTCTGTAATTGTAACAGATAATATTTTATGTACCGATACTTTTTATATCGCAGTGGGACAACCTACTTCAATTTCTCCTTCTGTTGTTGTTACCAATCCGGGTTGTCCGGGTACTTCTGATGGAAGCATCAATTTATCAGTAAGCGGAGGAACACCCGGGTATACTTACCTATGGGATACCGGCGCAACAACAGAAGATGTTAGTGGACTTTCTGCCGGACTTTATAGTGTTACGATTACTGATAATAATGGTTGTATTACTTTTGCATTTGGTGTGTTAACCAATCCAGGTGTATTTTCTCTTACCTCTATAAATTCTGACGTTACTTGCGCCGGAATCAATAATGGTTCGATTAATTTAATTGCTTCTAACGATACTTCTAACAACTCCAACCCTGGAATTTTGATTTCTGAATTTTTAGCAAATCCAGCTGGTAC
>JBJXGU010000052.1:0-11866 GCA_046160245.1 Bacteroidia bacterium | reverse complement strand
AATACGAATACAGTAAGTTGCTTTGGAGGTAACAACGGAATTGCCGTTGCCACACCTTCTGGTGGAGTAACTCCGTACACCTATGTTTGGAGCAACGGAGCAAATACAGCGACCGCTTCCAATCTAAGTGCAGGAACATATACTGTTACTACAACCGATGCGAACGGATGTACGGCTACATCAAACACAACCGTAACACAACCGAGTGCAGCATTAAGTTCCAGTTCAACCAAGACGGATGTAAATTGTTATGGGCAATCTACTGGTTCCATCACAGTAATTCCATCTGGAGGCACATCACCCTACACTTATTTGTGGAACAATGGAAATACAACTTCTACTTTAAATTCTATTGCGGCGGGTACTTATACAGCAACAATTACCGATGCGAAAGGATGTACCAGCACAAGAATCGTAACGATCAGCCAACCACTCGCTGCGTTATCGGTAACTAATAGCTTAACGCATATTAATTGCTATAATCAAAGTACAGGCGTTATAAATACGACTGTAACGGGTGGTACATCTCCCTACACTTATTTATGGAGCACAGGGGCCACTACCGCAAACCTAAGCGGACTTCCAACGGGAACGTATACACTTACTGTTACTGATTCGAAAGGATGTACTCAAACCAACACAAATACCATCAACCAACCGTCGGCTCCTTTAAATGCCACGGTGGCAAGCACAAACAATGTGGGTTGTTTTGGTGGAAACTCAGGAAGTATTAACTTAAATGTTACGGGAGGAGTTACTGCATACACCTTTCAATGGAATACAGGCGCAACCACTCAAAATTTATCGGGATTAAGCAATGGATCGTACACGGTTACTGTAACCGATGCGAATGGTTGTACAGCTCTTGTTTCTTCTATAAATATTACACAACCTACAGCCGCATTATCTGCAACAACTACCAATACAAATGTAAATTGCTTTGGAACTTCTACAGCAAACATTAATTTAACACCAAGTGGTGGAACAAGTCCATACTCCTATTTATGGAGTAATGGTTCTACTACTCAAAATATAAATACACTTGCCTCAGGAACTTATTCCGTAACCATTACAGATGCTAAAAGCTGTACCTATACAACATCGGTTACTATTACACAACCTGCTTCAGCGGTAAGTGTGAGTACAACGAAAACGAATGTACGTTGCTTTGGAAATAATACTGGTCTTATTACAGCTGCCGGCAATGGTGGCACATCCCCTTACTCTTATTCTTGGAGTAATGGAGTAAATACAGCATTAAACAATAATTTAATTGCAGGAACTTATACCGTAACTGTTACGGATGCGAATGGATGTACAACAAGTACACCGGTAAACATCACGCAGCCGACAGCGTCATTAGCGGTGAGTGGAACACCCACCGCCGTATCCTGTTTCAATGTACCTACTGGATCCATCACTACTTCAACCACGGGTGGAACAAGTCCTTATATTTACCAATGGAATAACGGTGGTGCAGGTACGTCAATATCAAATTTATCGGCAGGAAATTATACCGTTACCATCACCGATGCGATGGGATGTACTACCATCGGGAACTACACGGTAACACAACCTTCTGCTGCGTTATCAACAAGTATTTCCGGAACAACAGTTTCTTGTTTTGGAGGAAATGATGGTACTTCCATTATTACTCCGAGTGGTGGAACAAGTCCATACACCTATGTATGGAATACTGGATCTACCAACAATTCCATCTCAGGAATTACCACTGGAAACTATACCGCAACGGTTACGGATGCGAAAGGATGTACTACTTCAAACACCATAAACATAACACAACCCGCTGCGGCGTTGAGTTTATCCTCCAATAATTCAAACGTAAGCTGTTATGGAAATAGTAGTGGTAGCTCAGTGATTACACCGAGTGGTGGAACAACACCTTATACATATATTTGGAGTACAGGAAGTACTACTGCTGGAGTTTCCAATTTAGCTGCAGGCACCTATACAGTTACTGTAACTGATGCAAAAGGATGTACTGCTAGTTCTATGTCAACCATTAATCAACCTGCTGCGCCTTTATCACTGTCGGCAACAAGTACTGATATAAATTGTACCGGAAACTCAATTGGTAGTGTGAATGTAACACCTGCGGGTGGTACATCTCCTTATACTTATCAATGGAGTAATGGATCCAACCAACAAAACATTACCAATTTATCGGCCAATACCTATACCGTAACCGTTACAGATGCTAATGGATGTACCGCTATTTTAAGCAGAGCCGTTACACAACCAGCAGGTTCTTTAAATGTTTGGAGTACTGTTGTGAATCTACTTTGCTATGGAGATGGAAATGGATCCATTGATGTAAGTGCAGTAGCCGGAACTCCACCCTATACCTACGCTTGGAATAACGGTGGTACCAGTCAAGATTTAAATAATTTGTCGGCAGGAAACTATACTGTAACCGTAACTGACAATAATGGTTGTTCATTAACCAATAGCATTTTTGTTACTCAACCCAATGCTCCATTGAGTGCGTCTATTGCAAACACCGCAGTAGATTGTTTTGGAAATGCAACAGGTACTACCACGTTAACCGTGAATGGAGGAACATCTGCTTATACCTATGCATGGAATAACGGAAGCTCTAATCAAAACTTATCCGGTGTAACTGCAGGAACCTATAGTGTTACTGTTACCGATGCGAATGGTTGTACAACCAATGCACAGTCAACAGTAACGGAACCCGCGCAGGCTTTAATGATTACTGCATCCACAACTCATCTAGATTGCCACGACGTCCAAGATGGCGAAGTACAAACGACAGTTATTGGAGGAACAGTTGGATACACCTATACATGGAGTACCGGATCGAACGCTACTTCAATAACAAATTTATCGATTGGAAATTACACGGTGACCGTTACCGATGCGAATGGATGTACGGCATCACAAAACTACAACTTGAATTACACAGCACCTATATTTTTATCTTCTGCTACGAACACTTCAGTTCCTTGCTATGGTGATGCCACAGGAGCCATCGACCTCAGTCATTCAGGTGGAACAGGTCCTTACTTATACAAATGGAGTAACAACGAAGCTACGCAAGACATCGCCTTTTTAACAGCAGGAACTTATTCGGTGACAATAACTGATGCGAATGGATGTACTACTGCTTTAACTCATGTAGTTTCACAACCGGCTGCTCCTTTAAGCTCCTCTTCAACCTTCAATACTGTTTTATGTTTTGGTGATGCAAGTGGAGTGATTGACTATAACGTTAACGGAGGTACGCAAAACTACTCGTATTTATGGTCGAATGGAAGTACGTTAGAAGACATCCAACAACTTACCGCCGGCACCTATACCGTTCTGGTTACTGATGCCAATGGTTGCACGCTTCAAGATACTATTTCCATTATACAACCTGCTGCCGCATTAAATTCCAACTTTATGGTAACTGATGTTGCGTGCTTTGGAAACAGTACCGGAGATATACAAACATCCATCAATGGAGGTACTAATCCGTACACTTACCAATGGAGCAATCTTGTTAATACACCAAACAATTCCGGACTTATCGCCGGAACATACGTACTTCAGATTACCGATGACAATGGATGTATCTTAACGGAATATGTTACTATCGCTGAACCTGCCGCACCGCTATCCACTACACCTACTCAAGTGAATATTGATTGTAATGGAAATGGAAGTGGTTCAGCAGATCTACATACTGCGGGAGGAACTTCACCTTACACTTATATATGGAACAATGGTAATACGCAAGGAACCATCAGTGGAATTCCATCCGGCACTTATTCTTACCAGGTAACTGATTCGAACGGATGTACGCTGGTAGATAGCATTACCATCACTCAACCTTCAAACGCATTAACGGTTACTCCTGCTATCACACAAGTATTGTGCTATGGAGATAATACAGGAGCAATCGACTTAAGTACTTTAGGTGGAACACCGGGATATACCTACTTATGGAATGACGGAACCAGCAACGAAGACCTAAGCAACCTAGTAGCTGGAACCTATACCGTAACTGTTACCGACTTTAACAATTGTATCTCATCGCAAACATTTACAATTCAAGAACCCACTGCTGCACTTTCATCAACACCTACCATCAGCCAAGTAAATTGTTTTAATGGATCCGATGCAAACATCCAGCTTACTACAATCGGTGGTACCGCACCCTACACTTTCAACTGGAGCAATGGAGGAAACAACTCTTCTATCGATTCACTTCAAGCCGGATCATATAGCGTTCTAATCACAGATGACAATGGTTGTACTTTTAACGCTACCTACACCATCTCACAACCTACTGCTTCTTTAACATCAATTAGCTCGTCAGTATCTGTTTTATGTTTTGGAGACAGCACCGCAAGTATTGATATCACTGCATCAGGAGGAACAGCACCGTATACTTATGTTTGGAGCAACGGTAGTAATAACGAAGACTTAACAGCTATTGCATCTGGCACCTATACCGTATTAATTACAGACTCTAATAATTGCATATATTCTGAAACAATAATAATTTCAGAACCACTTGCTCCAATGAATGCATCAGACTTAATTACCAATGTACTTTGTACCAATGACAGCACAGGAGCCATTAACTTAACCGTGAATGGAGGTACTGCACCTTACACTTTCTTATGGAATACAGGAGGTACGGGACAAAATCCATCAGGACTTGCATCAGGAACTTATGCTGTGACCATTACTGATATGAATGGATGTGTTGCTAATCGTGCTATGCAAATTGAAGAACCGGATTCAGCAATATTACTTGGAATATCCATGGGTCACTTATCGTGTTTTGGTCAACCGACAGGTTGGATTGATTTAAGTGTTCTTGGTGGTACTGGATCTTATTCCTACTTATGGAACACGGGAGGAACTACAGAAGATCCTTCACAACTATCAGCGGGAACCTACACTGTAACTGTAACAGATCAAAACGGATGTCAATCGAATATCACAGCCAACATTACACAACCGGCAGCTTTCCCAGGTGTGAGTGGAACTACTACACCTGTTAGTTGCACGGGCCTTCAGAATGGAGCCATTCAAGCAGTAGTAAACGGAGGAACGATGCCTTATTCTTACTTGTGGAATACAGGATCTACGCAACAGAGTATTTCTTCTCTGGGAGCTGGAGTTTATACGGTAACCGTAACGGATGGCAATGGCTGTTCCAATCAATACACTACACAAATTGTAGAACCAACTAATTCACTTGCAATCACCGCAACCACATCGGATGCAAATTGTATTAGCGGTCAGTTAGGAAGTATTAATGCAACGCCAAGCGGAGGTACTACTCCCTACTCTATCATTTGGAGTAACGGTGCCACCACGAATGCTATATCCAATCAAATTCCGGGCACTTATACTGCAACAGCTACCGATGCTAACGGTTGCGTAACTACGCAAAACTTTGTTATCAACGATATTTCCGATTTGCAGTTAACATCATCAGGAGATCCGCAAATTTGTATAGGAGACATGGCTCATCTTAGCACCGACTCTGTTCCCAACGGAACGCTACAATGGTACTACAATGGAGTTGCCCTTCAAGGAGCTACTTCACACCAATTCAATACACCCGTAGCCGGAATCTATACCGTAACTGCTACTACCCCATGTGGTGTTTACACATCTAATCCCATTGAAGTAACAACCCGAGCATTGAATAATGTTAGTATTACGAATAGTGTCATCATTTGCACAGGAGAAACTACTCCATTAAACGCCGGCGGTGGTATAGATTATGTTTGGACACCTTCTACTGGATTAAGTAGTGCTACTATTCCCAATCCAATTGCTTCACCTACTGTTACCACTGAATACACCGTAACTGTGAAAGATCAATACGGATGTACCGCTACTGCTACGGTAACCGTTTCTGTGATTTGCGATACGCTTGACATTCCAAACGGATTCTCGCCTAATGGAGATGGCACCAATGACAACTTTGTTATTGATGGAATTGGTGAATACCCAGGAAATGTTCTTTACATATACAATCGTTGGGGAAATTTAGTTTACAAAAAGAAAGAATATGCTAACGAATGGGATGGAAGATCGAATGTAAACGGTGTAATGTTTGGTGAAGAATTGCCCAACGGAACCTACTATTATATATTAGATTTAAATATTGATGAAAAACCGCTTAATAGTTTCGTAGTCATACGACGCTAGTCTCAAGAGGAACCTACTATAAAAAAATTATCAGTTTAATAATAGCCAACTATCATGAAGATGTTGAATAAGAATGTAAGAAAAAATCTCTTTTTGCTTGGATTAGTGTCCTTGCTCAGTTTCCAGGCGCAAGCCCAATTTGAGCCACAGTTCACTCAATACATGTTCAATGAGATGTTCATTAACCCTGCATATGCCGGTTCACGTGGACACATGTCGATGACCGGAGTTTATCGCAACCAATGGGTTGGAATTGAAGGTGCACCAAAAACTCAAACCTTCAGCGGACACACTCCGCTTAGAAATGAGAAAATTGGTATTGGCCTTTCGATTCTTCACGAAGAGATTGGAGTTACGCAAGATTTCTCAGCCTTCGCCTCCTATGCTTATCGAATTCCTACAGAAACAGGAGCCTTCTCGATGGCGGTGTCTGGTGGTATCATTCATCATCAGGAAAAATTATTGGAGGTAAAAATTCAAGACCAAGGTGATAATTCATTCATGGGAACTCCGAAACTAACGGTTCCGAATATGGGATTTGGTACTTATTACAACACCCGAAAATTTTATGTTGGATTATCAATTCCACGTATGTTACATAATTCGGTTGATGCTGTTACTACCAAAGCGACCAATAAAGTTGAGTTCGAATATTGGCATTACTACTTGATGGGCGGCTATGTTATTGACTTAGACGAGTCCTTCAAACTAAAACCAACCGCAATGGTAAAGGCCGTGAGTGGAGCTCCAATAGTAGCAGACTTAGGTTTGCATATATTGATGAATGAAGTACTATGGTTAGGCGCTTCCTACCGCACATCGGATTCTTGGGCGGCGATTATGGCGATCCAAATGAACAAACAAATGCGTATCGGATACTCCTACGACTACACACTAACAGATCTTAATCAATTTAACTCTGGAACCCATGAAATAACATTGGGCTATGACTTCTCTTTCGATAAAAAGAAAGTAGTTACACCGCGTTATTTCTAAACCCAACATTATCCAACCAACAACATGAAAAAATATATTCTTTTATTCTTTCTACTCATTGGAGTACTCCCTTCTCACGCTCAAAAAGCGCAGACGAGAAAAGGCGACTTTCACTACAAAGCAATGGCGTATCCGAAAGCGATACCCTTTTATTTGAAAGCTGTAAAAAAAGATAGTACTTACCAGGATGCTGTATTCAAACTTGCCGATTGCTATCGTTTAACCAATAACCGTGCAATGGCAGAAGAATGGTATGCGAAGGCTGTAAAAATGCCCGCTGTATTACCGATTCAAAAGTTCTATTATGGTCAGGCCTTAATGAACAACGGCAAATTTGCACAAGCAAAAAAATGGATGACTGACTTTGTTATTGATAATAATGCGGATGGAAGAGGTCAAGCGTTTATCAAAGCCATTGACACTTACCAAAATTTCTTTATCGATTCTTCCAATTATGCAATTACAAAATTAGATATCAATACAAACAATGCTGACTTCGGTGCTGCTTTGTATCAAGATGGAATTGTGTTTGCATCATCTCGTCCTAAAACAGAAATGATTGAACGCAAACATGCTTGGACGAATCAACCCTTCTTAGACTTATACTACAGTCGCGGACAAGAAAACAAATTTCGCGCTCCAGAAATGTTTGCTGCAGAAATACAAACGAAATTAAATGATGGTCCGGTTGCTTTCAATAAAAAAGGAGATGAACTTTGGATTACGAGAAACAATATCGTGGGAACAAAGGTTCATAAAAGCACTGACAAAATTGTTAAATTAAAATTATTCAAATCCATGAGTAAAGGTGGAAATGAATGGGGCAAATTAGAATCCTTTGAATACAACAGTGACAATTACAGTTGTGCACATGCAGCATTAAGTCCGGATGGACAACGTCTTTACTTTTCTTCTGATATGCCCGGCAGCAAGGGAGGAATGGATATTTTCATGTGTACAAAACAAGGAAATGGGTGGAGTCGACCTATTAATTTAGGCGACACGGTAAACACGCGTGGAAATGAATTATTCCCTGCGGTGATGGATGATGGAACACTTTACTATTCATCCGATGGTTTACCAGGATTAGGAGGATTAGATATTTTCTTTACTCGTGATTTAGGAAATCGTTTTACTGTGCCGGTGAATGTGGGATACCCTATCAACACGTATGATGACGACTTCAACATGGTGTACGATGTAAAAAATAAAATTGGGTACTTAAGTTCAAATCGTGCAAACAAAGGATTTGATGATGATTTATACACTTTCAAAAAGAAAAGTCTTCGCATTAAAGGAATTGTAGTACGCAAGGAAGATGGTACGCCCATCAACCAAGCACGTGTAGAATTAAAGACCGGTGAAAAAGCACAATCGTTCACCACCATGGAAAATGGACGTTTCGATTTTCCTGCTGACTTTGATTTAGAGTATGTGCTAAAAGGAAGTGCTACCGACTTAGGTGACTCGACAGTGTATTTGCAAACATCGGGTACCTATCCAGGAGATCCGTTTGTACGAATTGAACTCGGAAAAAAATCAGCTGAATTTGCAATGTCAATTCTTGTGATTGATGCAGAAACGAAGCAACCACTCCCTGGATCCATGATTCGTGATGAAGAGTCTCAAAAAGATATTGGCTCTACTGATTTAGCAGGGCGCTATACACAACCAATCGTTCCACAAAAAGATGAGCAATTACTTATCTCTATGGCAGGCTATCGTCCAAAAGTATTAATGTTACAAGGACAGGGAGGCGAAGCAGCAAAGAATCACGAATACGTTGTTGAATTAACCAAAGCAAGTGACCTTTCTCCTTTCGAAAACTGGTTTAAAATTGTTTATTACGATCTAGATAAATACAATGTTCGTGAAGATGCTATCAAAATACTAGATGATGTAGCTGCTTTCTTAATTGAAAATAGAAATGTGAAAATCTCACTTACTTCAAGTACAGATAGTCGTGCTACATTCGAATACAATGAAAAGTTGTCGCACAATCGATCTAAATCTGCTCGTCAATACCTCATCGACAAAGGTGTTAGCCCTAAACAATTGGCGAAGGTTACATGGTCAGGAGAATCTGTTTTAGTGAATGATTGTGGTGATGATTCACCTTGTTCTGAAGAATTACATCAGCTAAACCGTCGAACAGAAATGGTGGTAGTTGAAGTGAAAAAATAACATATCCAATACAATAGAAAAGGGCGAAGTAAATTACTTCGCCCTTTTCATTTTTCATTTACACTTTTTAACTATTCATTTAAAGTATCTCCAGTAGAAGTTATCACTACTGCATTTATTTCTTCTCCAGTATAATTCGGATTTTTAATTAGATTCATTCCGCATACGCTACAATGTCCCTTTTTTGCTTCATTGATCATGGTATCCATTGGACAGAAGTAAGCGACTTCAGGATCAGCTGAACTTCGCACACTGACATGATTGTGACCGCATGAGTGAATACTAAATACTATGATAACAACAACGAATGATTTTATAAGTGAAATTCTTTTCATCTCGATTTACGTTTTAATGATATAACCATGAGAATAATGATTTCCATTTAATGTAATTACTTTTTCCGCTTTGTCATTGAAGAACTGATCGCATGCCGCCTTCACTCCAATATTAATAGGTTGTCCTCTTAACGTTTTTTCAGAATCATGATAATCCATAAATAAAACGATGGCGCCTTTTGACAACCGATGATACACATTATTCAATAAATGAATGATTATCCTTTGATGTAATTCTGCATCACCACCAACACCACAATCGATATGCACTAAAGAATATTGATCTACCAATTGATTCGGCACCGTATCAAAAAAATTTCCTTCGATAAGATCTGGTGTTCCCAATCCATTTTGTTTGAAATTTTGAAGCAAACTTTCTTTTATATCTTGCTGTAATTCATACTTGGCAGTGAAACTATCATACAATTTCATTTTTTTTCCAGGTCGAAACTCATCCAACATTTTTTGAAACACCATAGCAGATTGCCCATTATAACATCCGAACTCCGCCCATTCTCCGGGCACATCATAGGCCAAATTACACGAAGCAAGCGTTGCGAAATTCATTCGCTGTTCAACCGTATGCATATGTAATTTACCATCCGGAATTTTGGTGAGTTCATAATTAAATCCCATCCTGCGGGAAACTAGATTTATTAATTTGATCAACCCTTTAGGTCGCCCTGCCATGCCGGGTAAATTATATAATTCAATAAAGTCCATTAAATTAAAATTGAAGTTTAGTAATTCTTAAAAAGGAAGAAATGGTAATTTCACGTTTAAAAAAAACGTGAAATAAAATCAAACTCTTAAAATGCTCAATTCTTCAAGATCAGGTGGTCGCCTGTCTTTTTTGTACTTTGACTTTAAATAAGAAGCTTTACTCCAAGTGGAATCCCAAAAAGAAATTATCGGAATGGCTTTGATAAAACTCTGATCAACTGATTTGACAAATTGATTTAAACTAAAAATAGAACTTGAAGTATGTTGCTGAGAAAGTTTATAATAAACATAGTCGTCTTTGCAGCAATCGGGTTTAGAATCACTTCCTACTTCTTTAAACTGTGTACATAAACAATCTTGATGTGCATCAGAATCCATGGAAACAGCAAATAAAATATGACCACACCAATGCAAATTAACTCCTACTCCAACGGCCGGAACCAAATAGGAGACTAAGAGAAGGACAATACAAAACTTTTTCACGGTTTTAAATTCTATACAAATTTAACCTTTAAAAATTAGCAGACAAACAAATTACTGCTTTAAAAGCGGTAATACCCGCTTTATTAAAAACCATTAAAAAGAGCTAAAGTAGATCGATGTTTCTTTTTACACTTCTTTTCAAATACAAATGCACTTAGTTTCGCAGATATGATGCCAATTCCAGCCCCAGCAATAACATCTGGAACCCAATGACGGTTATTCATCACGCGTAGCACACCGACGCTAGTAGCTGTTAAATAGGCAGCTGCTTTCAGCCAGGGATTGTCTTCGGCAAAATAATCGGCGAATAAGGTAGCGGAAGCAAATGCTTGTGCTGTATGTCCACTCGGAAATGAATTTTTAGAACCTCCATCGGGCCTCAGCACTTTAGTCCAGGTTTTAATACCCGTCACACTGACTCCTAAAATAAACTCCGCTAGCATAATTTGACGCGTATAATGCCAAGTCTCGCCCTTTCCATTAAAGGCTAACATCCCATATCCTGCTGTCAAAGGTGCGAACTGAAGGTAGTCATCCACTTTTGTATGAAAATTATTGAGGCGCTCATTTCGCTCCTCCCTAATTTCATACTTATCAAAGATATCATTGTCACTACTCACGATAAAACCAGCTCCAAACAGCGCTAAGGGCATTACAAACTGTCCGATTCTAGGTTTATGCAATGTGCCTTTCAAATCACAAATGGAATCATTGGCCAATGATGCGCTTGAAGCTGGAAATGGAGATTGAATTTGAAAGGGTGATTGTGCATGGGTTTGGAAAAAAAAGAAAGTGCAACAGGTATAAAAAAACAATTTTCTTTTTACGATGGTGTACTTGTGATCCATCTGTTTAGAACGCATTTATTGGATTTAGATTGTACTCAAGGTAAAAATCATACATGAAACAGCCTAGGGTTTAAACCAAAACAGCCTAGGGTTTAA
>JBJXGU010000051.1:0-3643 GCA_046160245.1 Bacteroidia bacterium | reverse complement strand
AGCGCGTAAGATTGCTTTCAACTTAGGACTCAGTGGAAATGCATTTAAAGAAATGGTGCGTTTTGTTCAAAGTCTTTATACCGCATACGATACCATTGATGCAACCATGTTTGAAATCAATCCTGTTTTGAAAACTTCGGATGATAAAATCATAGCTGTTGATGCAAAAGTGGATTTAGATGAAAACGGTTTGTTCCGTCATCCTGACTACCATGCAATGCGTGATGTTTTAGAGGAAGATGCAACTGAAGTGGAAGCGGGAGAGCATAATTTAAATTATGTGAAGTTAGATGGAAACGTAGGTTGTATGGTGAACGGCGCAGGTTTAGCGATGGCCACCATGGACATGATTAAATTGGCAGGTGGAGAGCCCGCTAATTTCTTAGATGTGGGTGGTACTGCAAACGCAGCGAGAGTAGAGCAAGCTTTCCGTATCATCTTAAAAGATCCAAATGTGAAAGCAATTTTCGTTAACATCTTTGGAGGTATTGTTAGATGTGATCGCGTAGCACAAGGAATTGTGGATGCGTATAAAAACATAGGACAAATTCCAGTTCCAATCATTGTTCGTTTACAAGGAACCAATGCAGATCAAGCTAAAAAATTGATTGACGAAAGTGGATTAAAAGTTTCATCGGCTATTGAGTTAAAAGAAGCCGCCGACTTAGTTCAGAAAGCTTTGAATTAATTTTATGTAGGGACGCATTTCAATGCGTCCCTACATAAATTCATCCCATTATCATAGCCCGCCCTTGTAAACTGAAAAATTCAGTTTACAAAGGCGGGCTAGTTTTAATAATAGTAAGAGAATTACATGTAGGTACGCATTGCTATGTGTACCTGCAATGATTGCAATGCATATCAATCCTTTAATTATTAAAGTCAGGATTGAGAAAATCGAAGATCTTCACATGAATCCAATTTATTAGCTAAAAAATGTTCAATATTCGACCGGCGGAGCACTGCTATTGATGAATCAATTCGTAATTTTAAGCCATGAAATTTACGAAGATCCTGATTGCTAACCGTGGTGAAATTGCTTTACGAATTATGCGTACTGCCCGTGAGATGGGAATTAAAACAGTAGCTGTTTATTCAGATGCCGATCGCGAATCTTTACAAGTGCGTTATGCCGATGAGGCCGTTTGTATTGGTCCCGCTCCCTCTGCGCAAAGCTATTTGGTTATCGATAAAATTATTGATGCCGCTTTAAAAACAGGAGCACAAGCCATTCATCCTGGATATGGTTTTTTATCAGAGAATGCTTCATTCGCTCGTGCAGTGAAAGCGGCTGGACTTATTCTGATTGGTCCATCGCCGGAAGCCATGGACTTAATGGGAAATAAACTCACGGCGAAAGCTGCTGCAAAAGAATATAATATTCCCATGGTGCCCGGCACCGACTATGCACTTACCGATATTGAAGCAGCGAAGAAAGTGGCAAAGGAAGTTGGATTTCCTATTCTCATTAAAGCAGCTGCCGGTGGTGGCGGAAAAGGAATGCGCATTGTGGAAGAGGAAAGTCAGTTTGAGGAGATGTTGAATCGCGCCGTGGGTGAAGCACAGTCGGCTTTTGGTGATTCAGCTGTTTTCATTGAGCGTTATGTGGGTTCACCTCGACATATTGAAGTGCAAGTGTTGGGCGACCAACATGGAAATATCGTTTACCTTTTCGAGAGAGAATGTTCGGTGCAACGTCGTCACCAAAAAGTGGTTGAAGAGGCGCCGAGTTCATTGTTAACTCCTGAATTGAGAAAAGAAATGGGAGAATGTGCCGTGCGTGTGGCTAAAGCTTGTAATTATACGGGTGCAGGTACTGTCGAATTTTTGATGGACGAAAAATTGAATTTTTATTTTTTGGAGATGAATACGCGCTTGCAAGTGGAGCATCCAGTAACAGAATTGATTACTGGTGTTGATTTAGTGAAAGAACAAATATTAGTAGCAGAAGGGAAACCACTTTCTTTCAAGCAAGAAGATTTAAAAATTATTGGTCATGCCATGGAAGTTCGCGTGTATGCCGAAGATCCATGCAACGATTTTCTTCCTGATATTGGAAAGTTAGTTCGTTATGTCCGACCACAAGGTCCTGGTGTGCGTGTGGATGATGGGTTTGAAGAGGGAATGGATATTCCGATTTATTATGATCCCATGATTGCGAAATTAATTACATGGGGAGAAAATCGTGAGCAAAGCATTCAACGAATGATTCGTGCCATCGATGAGTACATCATTGTTGGATGTGAAACCACATTGCCTTTCGGAAAATTTGTGATGCAACATGAAGCCTTCGTGAGTGGTAACTTCGATACGCATTTTGTGAAGCATTTCTTTACCCCTGAAAAGTTAACCGCAACCATTAATGAAGCAGAAGCAGAAGCAGCAGCCGTGGTTGCCTACTTTTTACAGAATGAAGGAAATAACGCTACTCAAAATGCCGTTGATTCTACAAATAAAAGAATGGGCTCTGCCTGGAAATTGAATAGGTCGTAGTTTGGCACGTAATTAGGATGGACGAAAAACCATGAGATATTCCTTATTTCTTATTTCTTTTTTTCTGATCTCGATTCACAGCGAAGCGCAAATAAAAACACCCGACGGTCGATATAAGGTGTTGGCGAAAGTGGAGAATGGAGATACCATCCCGCTCATCTATTTAGCTCCTGCGGAAATTTTTGAAAGTTTATCGCCCATGGCAGCGGCAAACATGAAAGCTTATTTAAAATTGAGAAGAGATGTTTTAAGAGCTTATCCCTACGCTCGATTGGCAGCCACCCAACTTAAATTTATAAACGATAGCGTTGCACATATTTCTGGTGAAAGAAATAAGAAGAAATTCATTAAGAAGTTGGAAAAGGAATTGAAAAATCAGTTTGAAAGAGATTTGAAAAAGTTAACAGTTACCCAAGGTCGCATTTTGATTAAACTCATCGATCGTGAAACAGGTTCTACCTCGTATTCATTGGTAAAAGAGTTGCGGGGTTCCTTACAAGCCTTTTTTTGGCAAGGCCTTTCTCGACTTTTCGGCTCTAACTTAAAATCAGAATACGATGCTCAAGGCGAAGATGCCTTGATTGAATCCATTGTACAACAAATTGAAAGAGGCGAGTTGCAGTTTCAAACGGTGAATCGTTAGCGTCAACTCTTTCCACAATGCATTGTTGCAAAATATTAATATTTTTTTAATGTGATGAGATTTTACTGAGCAAGAATGCTAATTTTGACCTGTGCTAACACTCTTGAAACTCTTGTCGAAGGATCCAAAAAATAAAGTGAAGAAGAAAGTAGAAGAGGACAAGCAAAGTGTCTCTTCTGTTTTTATGGAAGATTTTTATTCGGCAGCCTTAAAAAGATATATTAAAATTGAAGTAGTGTTACCTCCTTGGTACAATGAAACACCCCTTCATACTTTTCCATTGTTGTTGATGAACGATGGGCAAAGCTTACATCAAATAAAAGTAAAGGAAGCACTTACCGATTTATATTTATCCAATTCCATTCCGCCCATCATTGTAGTAGGTATTTATGCAAAGAATAGAATGAACGAATACGGTGTTGCGGGATTTCCCGATTATAAAAACCGTGGTGATAAAGCCGCCAATTATTCCCGTTTTATTGTCAATGAATTGCTGCCTTTGATTCG
>JBJXGU010000050.1:0-14300 GCA_046160245.1 Bacteroidia bacterium | reverse complement strand
ATCAAGTGGCATCTTTCCTACCATTGCTGAAACTGCAATTATTCGTCCCGATTATTCATTCGGTTTTGAGCGTGAGAGTCCATCGGATGGATATGCCATGTACGGTGGAAAAGGTCGTTACTTTAATCACATCGACTTAAGTTATTCGGGATTAATTGGAGATGGCAAAGTAGAATATTTAAGTTCATCATCGGAATCAAAAGACATTGTGTTCTTTCCTGATTCGACCAACATGGATAAAACTGCTTGGGATTTAAGAAAGGAAACCATTGCAGGTGTTGGATTCCCACAAGCAAATGGATCGGATACGTACGTTAATTGGAGACCGAAGGAAGACAAAATGTATGTCTTTAAGAAATCAACAAAACTTGAAATTTATGATAAGAATGTAACCGTCGATGGGAATCTTGTTTTAGCATCTAAAGGCTTAGGCGGAAATGGAGATTCCTATTTCTTAGAGTCAGAATTATATTCCAAGGATTTTTATTTTAAACAGGACGCTTATGGAGCTGATACTTCTGATTTCAAGTTGAAGTCGGATGATGCAAATGTTCTAGCCATCCAAACAAAAAATGTAAAATCGAAAATTGATTTAGTAAAACGTTTTGGAGACTTCATCTCGAATGGTAAAGGCTCTTTCGTTAGTTTTCCATTAAATCAATACATCTGTTTCATTGCGCAATTCAAATGGTTCATCGACAAACAAGAAGTTGAATTTGGTGAAGATTATAAAGACAATACCAAACTCAACATCGAAGGATCCGATTTCGTATCCATCAATCCTTTCCAAGATTCATTGCGATGGAATGCAGGATTGGCTCGATACAGTTTGATTGATTATTTAATTAAAGCAAGAAAAGTAAAAGAAATTTTAGTGGCGGATGCATCCATCCAACCCAACGATACCACTACCATTGTGATTGAAAGAAATGCAGTGATGCGCCCTTTGCTGGAAGCAAAAATTGTAGCTAATACCACTACGAAATTGCATCACATCAATGAAGCAGAAGTAAATATATTAGGACGTAAAAAATACACTGCAACCGGCAAGTATGCTTATACAGATCCAGCCGGAGCAAAACATCTAATTTCTTTAGAGCGAATTGGAATCGATACTTCTTTACAAACTTATGCCAATGGAGTAATTCCCGACAGTGCTCAATTTATGTTGAGTAGTAATATACAATACAAGGGTGGAGTTTATATTGCTGCAGCAAATCCACTGTTAAATTTTGATGGATTTGCCAAAGTGAATCATTTATGTGAAGAGAAATTGCCTGCAAATTGGTTCAGCTTTAGAAGTGATATTGATCCGAAAGGAGTTACCATTCCCATCAACGAACCTAGAAATGAGAATGGAGAAAAATTGGCTTTAGCGATTTCTCATGCGAGTGATAGCACCGGGTTTTACGCTTCTTTCATCTCTCCTAAACAAAGAAGTACGGATATAGATTTGATTGCAGCAACCGGAGTGTTGAGTTACGACAACAAGGCCAAAGTGTACAAAGTTGCTTCACCCGAAAAAATTGTTTCGCCAGATGCTCCTGGCAATATGGTCATGTTAAATGATGCTAATTGCATTGTGTATGGAGAAGGACGATTGAATCTTGCCTCCGCGTTTGGACAATTCATCATGACCGTTATTGGAAATGTAAAAAACAACACCAATAATGACAGTACAAATTTTGATGTTTTAATCGGACTCGATTTCATGTTTAATAACGATGCGTTGAAAAGCATGTCAGAACTTATCACCGGAAATCCAACCCTCAAACCAACCGATGATACTCGAACCACCTGGGTGAGGGGAATGAAAGAAATAGTGGGGATTGAAAAAGCAGATAAGATGATCTCCGAGTACAGTTTGTATGGTGCTCCCAAAAAAATACCGCAAGAACTACAACAAACTATTTTCTTGTCGGATGTGAAAATGTATTGGGACATGCAAGCGCAAGCCTTTCGATCTACAGGTCCAATCGGAATTGGATTTATTGGTAAGGATGCGATTAGTCGACAAGTAAAAGGATACTTTGAAATCCAAAGAAAAAGAGGGAATGATGTATTTAATCTTTATTTAGAATCGGACAATGCAAGTTGGTGGTATTTCAATTATTCAAGAGGAATTATGCAATCCATTTCATCCGACAATAAGTTCAATGATGCCATCAATAATCTGAAACCTGAAAAAAGAGTGGCCAGTGCGAAAGGAGATACCCCAACTTATGAATACATGTTAAGTACCGATCGCAAGAAAGCAGAATTCATCAAGAAATTTCTTGGGCAGTAAGGCTTCTAGTCGCGAAGCCTCGCGACTGGCTTCAAGTCGCGAAGCCTCGCGACAGGCTTCTAGTTGCTAGCTTCTGGAGTCAATATATTGATTTTTAATTTATTAAGTTTTAATTGTTAGTAAAGCATTAAGACCTCAACCACCTTCTTAACATTAAATTGATATATTTGAAGCCGTATGATCAGTTTTACAAATTTAAGTCTCGTATTGCTTGCTTATATGATGGGTTCTATTCCATCTGCTGTCTGGATTGGAAAGTTGTTATACGGAGTCGATGTAAGAGATTATGGTAGTGGAAATGCAGGCGCTACAAATACTTTTAGAGTACTTGGTAAAAGAGCAGGTTTACCTGTTTTAATTTTAGATATTTTAAAAGGCTTTGTTGCTGTTAAATTGGTTTGGCTCACTGTTAAATATTTACCCGATACACAACAATTTGTAAATTTAGAATTGAGTTTGGGTTTAGCGGCCTTAATTGGCCATATTTTCCCCGTGTTTGCTGGATTTAGAGGGGGAAAAGGAGTTGCTACCTTACTAGGAATTTTATGCGCTGTACATATTGGTGCTGCCTTAATTTGTATTGGTGTCTTTATGGTCACTATTTTATTGACACACTATGTCTCTTTAAGTTCAATGCTTGCAGCATTAACCTTTCCAATTTCAATTATGTTCATTTACCATGAAACGGTACCGGGTTTAAACATTTTTGCCATGTTTGTTTGTGTTTTGGTCCTAATCACTCATCAAAAAAATATTGAAAGGCTTTTAAGCGGAGATGAAGGAAAAATTGCATTTCAAGGAGGAAGTAAGTCCAGTTGATTTTTGTAAGGATTTTATTCTTATTCCATATTTTTAAATTTTCAACTATTTGATAATTAACTATTTATCATTTACTCCATAGCTTTTATTAATATTTCAAATGAAGGATTAGTCATGAATATGGCCAATTCTAAACCTCGATTTCCGATTAAATTGTAACCGCTGCTCCTATTAAGGCGTATATAAGGAGCGAAAAAATTATAGCGGAAAATGAAAAATATATTTGTAGCCTTAACCTTGATGTTAACATCGGTTTGCATTTCTACGGAAATTTCAATGGCAGGAGGGCAATCAGAGCATTCAAGAGCGAAGACTGCCGAAAAATACTTTTTGGCAAAGCAGTATGAAAAAGCGTCGCCGCTCTACGCACAGCTCGTGAGCAGTAATCCTAAAAATTATAAGTACAACTACTATTATGGTATTTGTATTTTAATTGCCGGTAAGGATAAAAAAGAAGCCATCCCTTATTTAGAGGTAGCCATCCAACACCCAAAAACACCAGAAGACGTTTATTATTATATGGGTCGTGCCATGCATTTAACTTATCGCTTTGATGAAGCGAATCAGTTGTTTGTTGAATTCAATAAAATCATTGGTGTAAAAAACGCAGGTAGATGGGGAACTCCACAATTGATGGAGATGTGTAATAATGGAAAACAATATTTGGACACTACTAAATTAGCCAGTATTACTGAACGTGCCGAAGCCGCAGCATATGATTTCTACAATAAATATGTATTTACTAATCCAAACGGAAAGTTATTAAGCATGCCTGATGAAATCATAAAATCAGCCAATGCAAGTAAGGATGATGGACCTACTATTTTTTTGAGTGCAAACGGTAGAGTTATGTTCTACAGTGCTACCAATGAAGCAACATCTAGTCGTGATATTTTTCGTGTGGAAAAAGACTTAAATGGAAGTTGGGGTAAACCAGAAGCTATTGATAAAATAGTGAATGGTTCACAAGATGAATTATTCCCTACTTGCAATAGTGATGGTCGAATTTTATATTTCAGTTCACGCGGTCATAGTTCAACCGGTGGATTTGATTTATTTAAGACCTATTATAATACGGTAACTAAAACATGGACACAACCCGAGAATATGGGCAGTCCTTATAACTCACCGGACGACGATTTTTGTTTTGTTGCTTCTACACAAGAGCAAAAAGCCTATTTCACCAGTCAAAGAGAAACGGCTCCGGGGCTGTTCACCGTGTATACTATGAATTATTCAAATACGGAAGATTTACCAGTGGCTATCAATGGAAAATTCAATTGTGTTGGGCAACCTGATTTAAAAACCGTTCATTTAATCATTACACGTGATGGAGGTCAGAATATCGTTGCTGATTTGATGACTAATTCTACGGATGGTTCTTACGCAGTAGAATTACCAGGTCCAGGCACCTACTCTTTCCGTGTTGAGGCTCCAGGATTTCAACCCCATACTGAAGATATTCGCTTTGGTGAATTCAGTGATAATATTTATGTTCAAGATATTTTCTTAAGCAGAAGTGTAAGTGGTATGGAAGATATGGCGATTGCAAATCGTCGTTTAACAGAATCAGGATATGTTGATGAATCGTTAATGGCTGGAATTGACGACGAAGATGATTTAACAACTAATGGTGTAAAATTCACGGAAGCCCAAATAGCCGCAATGAAAGCAAGTGGTTATACTCCTGAAATGATTGCAGAAGCTAAAGCAAATGCAAAAAATAAAAATGCATCGAATGCAAGTACTTCCAAGAGCAACATGATGGCTATGAGCAATGCAAACATGTCTTCAGACATGACAGGATTAGTTTTTAAAGTTCAGATTGGAGCCTTTAGAAAACATACTCGTGAAATTGTTAAACAAAGATTGGAACGCAAAACAGATAAAACCATGTTGACTAGTTTCGATGATTTATCATGGTTGCGATTCTTTATGGGAGGTGAGATTTCTTATTCTTCTGCAAAAAATTTGAGAGATACACTAAAACAAGCTGGTTTTGATGATGCGTTTATTGTAGCCTTTAAAAACAATAAACCCATGAAATTAAATGAAGCTATTCAACAGGTAGCTGCATCGAACGATAACGATTAACAATCAATATATTAACTCAAAAAGCCTCGTGAAAACGGGGCTTTTTTTTTAGGTGTACAATAAGATTTTTACAAATTATGTTTACCCTCTAGTTCAATCTCTTTACCTTTGAAACATTCTAAAAAACCATGAGCAACTATAATTCACCCCAAGAACAAGAAGATCTACTTCTGGAAGAGGAAGTTGTAAAGGAGAATCAAATTATTCTTTACAACGATGATGTAAATACGTTTGACTGGGTTATTGATAGCCTGGTATCTATTTGTAGTCATGATCGTGAGCAAGCAGAACAATGTTCTGTAATTGTTCACTATAGCGGGAAGTGTTCCGTTAAAATTGGAGAATTTGATCGACTTCGACCTATGTGTGAAGCTTTGTTAGACCGAGGTTTGAGTGCTACCATTGAATAAATCTACCGTGAAAAAAACCAGTATCCAATTTGCAGGCTATGTTTTATTGCTAGCCACTATCATTGCTTGCTCCAAAGTTCCCATTACAGGAAGAAAGCAAATGAGTCTGATTCCAGAAACAGAACTTATTTCGATGAGTTTAACGGAATACGCCAGCTTTCTAAAAACGAATCCACCAACTGGAAATCATGATCAGAATACCATCATGGTAAAGCAAATTGGAAATAAAATTCAACAATCGGTTACCAAATACATGTCTCAAAATAAATTGAGCAGTCGTTTGTCTGGCTATAAGTGGGAATTTAATTTGGTGAATGATCCCATGGTAAATGCATGGTGTATGCCCGGCGGAAAAGTTGTCGTTTATTCCGGACTTTTAGGAGTAACACAAAATGAAAATGCATTGGCCATTGTGATGGGTCATGAAATTGCACATGCCGTAGCTCGACATGGTAATGAGCGCATGAGTCAAGGATTAGTTACCCAGCTTGGAGGCGTTGCTTTAGGCGTAGCACTTCAAAGTAAAAGCGCAGAAACACAAGCATTATTTCAAACTGCATATGGTGTAGGCAGTACGGTTGCAGTGATGCTACCTTACTCTCGTTTACATGAGACAGAAGCCGATAAGATGGGATTAATTTTCGCAGCCATGGCTGGTTATGATCCAAGAGAAGCGCCTAAATTTTGGCAACGTATGGCGGCAAAAGGAGGAGCAAAACCACCTGAAATATTGAGTACACACCCAAGTGATGCTACACGAATCAGCGACTTGAATAAATTCATGCCTCAGGCCATGAAATATTACAAGCCTTAATTTTTGTATTTTTGGCCACTATCTAAACCCAAAAATGTCAATTGTATTTATTTGCGTTCTCATCCTCTTCGGTGTTCTACTGATTACGGTAGAAATTCTCATCGTTCCCGGACTTATTGTTGGAATACTAGGTGGAATTTTTGTGATCATGGGCATTGGCTGGACTTGGCAAGTGTATGGCTCTACCGCTGGAACCATAGTTGCTTTCATCGCAGTACTACTTACGGCACTAGCTATTTGGTCGGCACTGCGCACCGGATTTTGGAAACGATTTAGCTTACAAGGACATTTAAAAGGACGAGCAAATGAAATTGATTTAGATTCCATCAAAGAAGGAGATCATGGTGCGGCACTTTCCAGTTTACGTCCTATGGGAACCATCCGAGTGAACGGAAAAAGATTTGAAGCCAGTTCAGAAACCGGAATGATTCCAGTAAATTTTCCTATTATCGTAGTGCGAATTGAAGACAATAAAATCTTTGTTCGTGCCGATGTTTAAATTAAAATACACTTCTTAAATTCATAACTATGCAACTTCCCTTTATTCTTCTCATCATAGCTGGAACTTTTATTTTCATTCTATTCTTCCTGTATTTCGTTCCCGTTAATTTATGGATCACTGCCGTATTTAGCAATGTTAAAATTAGCATCCTGAATTTAATTTTGATGCGATTACGTAAAGTTCCACCATCTATCGTTGTGAATGCCATGATCAACAGTACCAAGTCGGGGCTGAATATTACGACCAATGAAATCGAAACACATTACTTGGCTGGAGGTAATGTAAACAATGTAATTAAGGCGCTTATCTCTGCTGACAAGGCCAACATTCCATTAACATTTAAGATGGCTACTGCGATTGATTTAGCAGGTAGAGATGTGGCGGATGCGGTACAGTTGTCTGTAAATCCACGCGTAATCGACACGCCTCCTGTATCTGCTGTAGCTAAAAACGGAATTCAGTTAATTGTTCGTGCACGTGTAACGGTTAGAGCCAACATCAACCAGCTAGTGGGTGGTGCGGGTGAAGAAACCATTTTAGCTCGTGTAGGAGAAGGAATTGTAACTACCATTGGTTCGGCTTTCGATCATAAAACGGTATTAGAGAATCCCGATAAAATTTCAAAAACGGTATTAGCTAAGGGTTTGGATGCAGGAACCGCCTTCGAAATATTGTCAATTGATATTGCTGACATCGACGTTAGTGAAAACATCGGTGCAAAACTACAAACCGAGCAAGCGTCTGCCGATTTAAAAGTAGCGCAAGCAAAAGCAGAAGAGCGTCGCGCCATGGCCGTAGCTTTTGAACAGGAGATGCGTGCTAAAGCACAAGAAGCGAGAGCGAAAGTGATCGAAGCCGAAGCTCAAATTCCTTTAGCCATGGCCGAAGCATTCAGAGCAGGTAACTTGGGGATCATGGACTATTACAAACTCCAAAATGTACAAGCTGATACAGCGATGAGAGAATCGATTGCTAAGCCCGGAAATCAAGGATCTGAAAAGAAAGGATAAAGTAAATAGTAGTTGATAAGTTCACTCTGTGTAACGAGTAAATCTTATCGAATAACAATCTTTTTCCTTTCCACCGATTTTTTGGTAGCAGCTACTAAAAGATAAGTTCCTTCTGCAAGCCCATCTAAATTAACAGAAGTTAAATTAGATGGGTTTCTTATTTCCTCTTGGTAAACAGTGACACCTTCCATCGAATAAATTGTAATCGTTGTAATTTCATCCATAGCTGCTAATGCTATCGTTACTTCTTTCGATGTTGGATTTGGATACACCCGTAATGTTGAAGATGAATGTGTCAGTTCTCCACTTGAGGTATTTAATGGATTCGAATATTTTGCGATGAAAGCATCACGACTACTGGTAGGTGATAAAGTTGTCGTACCTAGACTTGGATCAAAATCCATTGTGCTATTAAATAATCCCGATAAATATACATTCAAACTATCACTCACTTCCATTGAGGTTGCTTGATCGAAATTTAAACCACCCATGGTAATTCCCCAAACAAAGGAGCCATTTTCATCCATTTTTAAGACGAAGATATCATCGCTACCGGCATTAGAAACATTTTGTGTGATGGTAGTATCTGGATTTAAATCAATCGTTCCGGTGTAACTTCCGGTAATATAAATCTGATTCAACATATCCGTTTTAATAAATCGGGAATTCACATTTGAAGTTGAATTAATTCTCTTTACCCAACTAAAATTTCCGCTTGAATCCAATTTCAAAACAAATGAATCATAGAATCCTTGAGAAGACATAAATACATTTCCTGCTCCAGGATCAAAATCAACACTTCCGATGAATTGTCCTGCTACAATTACATAGGAGAATTGATCCACCGTAATACCATGTCCCAAATCAGAACTACTACCCCCTAGTGACTTTGCCCAAATGAAATTGCCACTACGATTCAATTTAACAATGAAAACATCGTCGGAACCATTCGAAGTAAAACTAGTTGTATTTGCACTTGGATCTAAATCTGCAACTCCTCTATAAGTACCTGTTATATATAAATCGCCACTGCTGTTAATAGCCATGTAGCGAACTAAATCAGCATTAGTACCTCCCAATTGCTTTGCCCAAACCAAATCTCCATTCACATCTAATTTTACAACATAACCTTCAAATTGAGATCCACCAGCGGCAGTTAAAACAAACATATTATTTGAAGGATCAAAATCTGCACTTCCGGTAAAAAACCCTGCTAAATAAACATTAGAAGAATCATCAACCACCACCGATTTCCCTTCATCTATTCCCATAAATCCACCAAATTGTTTTGCCCAAATTTCATTTCCTGCAGTATCCAATTTCAATAAAAAAGCATCAAAGTCACCAAACGAGTTTAGGAAGAGAGTGCCTGTTCCACCTGAAAAATCAATGGTCGTTAAAAAGAAGCCGGTGATGTATAAAAATCCTTGTTGGTCTAAACAAAGTGTAGATCCTTCATCTGCACCTGAACTTCCATAACTTTTCCCCCAGATAAATTGACCATTTGGATTGAGTTTAACCAGGTAGACATCAGATGATCCTACAGTGGTAACACTCACTACTCCCGGACCTGGATCCAAATCCATGGTGCCGCTATAAAATCCAAGAACATAACTATTTCCTGAGTTGTCGACCACAATAGTTTTAGCAGTTTCTCCACTGCTGCCACTTTGCTGTTCAACCCAATTGAGAGTTGGAATTTGTGCCGCAAGAAGAGAAATACCAAGAGATGCGATGAGTAGAAGTACAATTCTTTTCATAAGGAGTATTTGAAAAGTAAATATAGCAAATAGCTCCTTCATGTTTCAATACTCCGAAATGTTTCGAATTTTATCTGTGACAACCAAGTTTATCATGCTAAAAAGAAACAACGCAATATTACCTATTTTACGTAACGGACAATAGAGAATAAATATTAATTGGTCAAATACAATAATTCGATAAAACACTTCAAAAATTCCATTTGCATTCCACCATAAGCATGTTAAAATCAATACCAATCGAATATTATTTCAATGGAATTAAATTTTATTTGGCAACATCTAATATTCTACTAACTTTGCCCTCCCGAAAAGGAACAGGTTGCGTAGCTTAACTGAATAGAGCATCTGACTACGGATCAGAAGGTTGGGGGTTTGAATCCCTCCGCGACCACTAATAAATACACAACACAAAGGCTCCCTTCTGGAGCCTTTTTTCGTTTCAGGAAGGTCTGGGAATGCTCGCATTCCAAAGAGCTTTCAGAAACGAAAACCAATTGCCAAAGGCAATTGTGTTGGGTATTTGCCATTCGGGTAAGGAGGGATCAGCGTAGCTACTCCCTCCTTACTTTTTCAGGAAGATCCGGTTGAACAGAGCGATGAAACAGAGCGAGAAGCATTTTGAGAGCGATTCCAAACATTAACAAAATGATAATCAAATATGCGATAGCCATCGAAACTCTCGCATTCGCACTCACTCTCACCCACTCTCCCATCTCCGATTCTCCTACTCTCCCTTCCGATAGCTATCGAGACTCCCACTCTCCCACTCTCCGATTCTCATTTTTTTCGTTCCTTTGAATAGTCAATTCTATGATCAAGCCTCATGTCATTTCCTTAAGCAAAAGCGATTCGCATACTTTCAATAAATACAATTGCGAAAAAATTACGTTAATAGAAAGCTTAGGTGTCGAAGGTGATGCCCATTCCGGCAAAACAGTGAAACATCGCTCTCGGGTAGCTGCAGACCCCACACAACCTAATTTGCGACAAGTTCACCTGATCCATTCTGAGCTGTTTGATGAATTAGCCGAGAAAGATTTTACTGTTGTTCCAGGAGCTATGGGTGAAAACATTACCACACGAGGAATCGATTTATTGAATTTGCCTAAAAATACTATTCTTAAAATTGGAGTGAGTGCAGCAATACAAGTTACTGGTTTAAGAAATCCTTGCTCTCAATTAGATTCTATTAAAACAGGTTTGAAGCAGGCTGTATTAGATCAAGACGAAAATGGAAACTTGATTCGAAAAGCAGGTATCATGGGTATCGTTTTACAAGGAGGAGATGTTTTTGTTGGAGATGAAATTTTGATTGAGCTTCCTGATCCTCCTTATGAAAAATTGGAAAAGGTGTAATTACAGAGCGATTTGAATTAAATAAGCACCCTCTCTTCCTCAATTAACCTAATTATTTGGTTATATGATCCTTTATAAAGGCAGACAGTTCAAAACTCAAGGTTGAAATCGATGGTATTTATCATAAATCATGTTACATTTACTCTATATTTCCATTTGCACCAACCCTATTAACTTTGAATCCATGAACAGAAAACTACTCTTAATCGCACTGATTTTGACAAGTTTGTTTTGTCGTCCTTCCTCAGTGTTGGCTCAATCAAATGTGCCGTTTAGTAGTGGCATCATTCCCATGTGTGACACTTCTTACTTTACCGCCAATGTGTCGGGTATAGGTACACTTTATCCCTATTGGTCAGGTAGCTGGTGGAATTTCACATTGACAGACTTAATGATTAATGTAACTTCAAATCACCCTCAAACATTAAGCATCACACTTACATCTCCACAAGGTACTTCTTTGCTATTATCTCAATTTAATGGTGCCGGAGGTTCAAACTATACAAATACAAATTTTTCAATTTTTTCATCAACAAATATTAATACAGGTGCTGCGCCATTCACAGGAAATTGGCAACCTCAAGGAGGTACATTCTCTGTTTTTGATTGGGAAAATGGGGATGGAATCTGGACAATTACTATCATCGACACTGCTTGTTCAGGCGGTGGTGGCGGTGGCGGCGGTGGCGGACCTGCATGGACAGATGGTTTTTTTAACGGCGGCGCAGGTGGCGGCAGTGGGGGTTTCACTTTTAATCCAAGCTCACCTCCTCCTCCTCCTTGTCCTGGCTGGCTAACTTCTGGAACCGCCACAATATGTCAAGGTGAAACTTTTGATTTGATGAATTTCTATACCACATGGGATCCAAGTATGTCTTATTATTTCTCTCTTAATGCGACTCCAGTTCCAAATTCGTCTGCTGTTTCTGTCGGGGGAGTGTATGATGTTGAGGCGATGGATTGGATGGGATGTTTTTATTTTTCCACTTTTGTTTTGACAATTGATCCGGGAACTTCTCTAGGTCCTGATCTTATACAAAGTCTAAATTGTAATGGATCACCAACCAATTTAGGTTCGCTTTTTAGTTTGCCGTTATCCTATTCGTGGAATTTCAATGGATCACCAATTTCAACTGCAACGGCTAACGCTGCAACAAATCCAGGTGTTTATCAATTAATCACACAAACTTCGAATGGATGCATGGACACGGTACTTGTGACTTTAAATGCCACTACAGGATTTAATTTGGGCGTTGATCAAACCGCTTCCATTTGCAATAGTTCAACATTAGATCTCACCGCTTTATATTCCACAGCTGGATTAACTTCTACTTGGTACTATAACGGTCTACCCATTGCGAATCCAAGTGCCGTAAATAATAGTGGGATCTACACCCTTATCGCTAGTGATCTAGGAGGATGTGCTGATACTGCTGATGTGACTCTTGCCGTAACTACAAGCCCATCATTGGGAATTGATTTAATAATTGATACCTGTATTACTGGAAATTTTGATTTAACGAATCTATACAACACTTCTGGATTTACATCTGCCTGGACCTTTGGCGGAGCTCCTGTTTTAAATCCCACATCAATTGCATCAAGTGGATCCTTTCTGTTAGTGGCAAGTTCCAGTGGACTATGTTCAGACACCGCTCTTGTTAACTTAACTCTATCTACGATTCCATCATTAGGGGTAGATCTTTCAACAATGACATGTGATAATGTGAATGTAAATCTCACGAATTTACTTTTTGCTGGAACAAATAGTAGTGCATGGTCTTTATCTGGAAGTCCTATTTCACCGCCTACTTCAACTTCGACTGCAGGAACCTATACGCTTATCGTAACTTCAGTAGCAGGTTGTACTGATACTGCAGAAATTGATCTTTTGGTTAACCCTTCTCCAACCTTAGGAACCGATCTATCCATCAATAGTTGTACAAATAATGGAATTGATTTAACATCACTCTACAATACCACAGGATTAACATCGGTTTGGACAACTAACGGTAGTGCAGTACCGAATCCTTCATTGGTTACAAATTCTGGAACTTATCAATTAATAGCGACCAACGGATTCTCTTGCTCCGACACTTCACTGGTTGTATTAAATCTATCAGCGCAACCTGCATTAGGTCCCGATCAATCCATAACCATCTGTGATGGCAACCTTGTTGATTTAACAACATTATTCAATCCAAATGGAAATTCATCGGCTTGGTATATGGGTGGAATTCCCATCTCCCCTCCTAATTCTGTAAGTACAGGAGGAGTTTATACTTTAATTGTAACTTCTTCTGCAGGATGCGAAGATACCGCCGATGTTGATTTAACAGTGATCGCAAGCCCTGCACTAGGCATAGATCAAACACATTCCATTTGCTCCAATACAGCCCTTGATTTAACCAGCTTGTATTCTACCAATGGATATTCTACGGTTTGGATGAATGGATCCTCTTTGGTAAGCAACCCTTCACAGGTTTTCAATGCTGGAAATTATTTATTGATTGCTACTAATCTAAACGGATGCATTGATTCTGCCACTGTGCAAGTAAATCTTATGAATGCACCATTACTGGGTATTGATCAAAATATTAATCTGTGTACAGGGAATACATTAGATCTTAGTGCAATTTATACTACTACTGGTTTTAGCAGTTCATGGACAAATTTAGGTCTGCCTGTTTCGAATCCCAATTCAGTTGATTTAAATGGTAGTTACATGCTCATCGTAACGGATCTGAACGGATGCATGGATACTGCCAATGTGCAACTCACGATGCTCTCTTCTCCCAACTTAGGAAGCGATCAAGTGATAAGTGTTTGCGATGGAAATGAAATTGATTTGAATTCACTTTATACCACTTCAGGTTTTACCGTGAATTGGACTTTAAATTCTGCTCTTGTTAGCAATCCATCTTCAATTACAACTGCTGGTCTTTACCAGCTATTAGCAACCAATAACGTTGGCTGTTCGGATTCAGCTTCTGTCCAAATTACCATCTTACCAAAACCAAATTTAGGTGTTGATCAATTCGTTTCTACTTGTGATGGAATTGCAATAAACCTTTCAAATTTATTTTCATTAAGCGGCTTAACACCGGCATGGACATTATCAGGCAATCCCATCGGCAACGCTGCTGCTATACTAACGGCAGGCACCTACGAACTTATTGCTAGTAATGCATCAGGTTGCTTAGATACTTCGTCCGTAACCGTTACCATCAATCCTCTTCCTATCC
>JBJXGU010000049.1:0-3031 GCA_046160245.1 Bacteroidia bacterium | reverse complement strand
ATTAAGGAAATAATTTGTTTTGTTGCGCGCCCGTATTATCTTTATAATCTCAAAAGGCGGGCACTGCTTCAAGCACCGACCGTTATGCCTAATGCTTATACAAAATTCAACATGCAAACAAAGACAATTGCTTTAGGAATTTTCTGTTTTATAAATGTTCAGACATTTGGACAAAGCATAGACTCGATTGAAATGCATCCTATCGACATCAAACGTGAAAAATGTCATTCAATCGACTCCAATCAGACGACGGCTGGCATGATAGGTTGCGAATATATTGCCAATGAAGAATGGGACATTGAAATGAACAAGTATTATAAACTTCTAATGGACACTTTAAAGGCTGACGAAAAATTAAAATTGAAAGCAGCACAGAAGGTTTGGTTGAATTATCGTGATAGAGAGAATGAGTTTTCAAGTAGCATGTATTATAATATGCAAGGGACAATGTGGCATGTAGTATCTGCTGGACGTTCATGTGAAATCGTTAAACAAAGAGCAATAGAGTTAAAGGTATATTTTGATATGTTGACATTTGATGAATAAGCACTAGGCATAACAGGTCCTTTGCGTCAGGCGGGCATTTTGCTAAATAGAAATTATTTGGTAAATTTAATCTCTCAATTAAATAGAAATCACGCTCCGTGTCCCGCCCCACGCAAAGCCCCGGAACGTTATATGCCACTTTTAATCGAAAATAAAGCAACAAGATTATGATATTAATAGTTGGTCTTTTCTTTCTTTTAATTACACTAATTCTTATTGGTCTGGCTTATCTTGTTTCTCGGTGGTTGACAAAAAAAGGATATAAAAAAACAGGAATTACTATTTTGACAACAGTTACAATTTCGATAGTTTACTTTTCTTATACAGCCTTTTACCCCACAGACAGTTTTTACGAAGACGAATTTGAAGACAATACAGGTCTTGATTTCCCGCTAACTGGAAATATACTATTCAAGAACGCAAGTTATCCAGATCAACATGGCGATTATTCAGCAACTGCTCTTTTTAAAGTAAGCAAAAAAGATTTCAATCATATATTAACTGCAATTCAAAGTGACAACAAATTTTTAATCGACACTACTCCCTTTACATTTAATTTAGCAATCTCTAACACGAAAATTATGGAAAATTGTTTTACCAAATGTTACACATTGAACGGAAAAGACAGTGACTTGAACTTTACCATTAGTTTTAACGACAAAGACAATTTAATAGAAATACAACGAGACAGTTGGTAATCGTAAAAAGCGGCATATAACAGGTCCTTTGCGTCAGGCGGGCATTTGGTTACATAAAACTTAATTGGTAATTTTAATATCTCAAACAAATAGAAATCACGCTCCGTGTCCCGCCCGAGCGCAAAGCCCCGGAACGTTATGTGCAAGCTTTACGGACGACAGAATTTAATATGACAGCAATTACAGACGACAATATATTTGGGTTTTATGCAAGCTTTATGTCTGGTGAGACTGACAAAGAACTTGTAAAACAATATTTATGGGGCGATAATGGTTTGAAAGAACAACTCAAGAGTCTGAAGTGGCAAGAATTCGGACAAGATTTTCATCTCATCTTATTTGAAATCTATGTAAAGCCTATTCCATATTTGCGTGACGCGCTGAAAGAAATGGGAAATTACAGACGTAAAGAAAAATCAATAGGAATTCCTGTAATACTTGACCAAGAGAATTTTTTCGGGCTAACTGAAATTGACAGACACAAATTCTTTCACTCGACAATTTTAAAAAGACTTGAATTACTCAAAGAAAAGGTAAAAAGAAACAAACTTGACCTAGACATTGAAAGACTAAAAACTGAGGCGAACAAACTATTGCTTTAGAAATGACGAGAAAGCCAGCACATAACAGCACATTTGCAATAGGCGGGGTTTCGTGCTCCGCATATAGTTTTGTGGGTACAAAAAGTTTATATCTTCGATTAAATATTTGTGGTGAAAATCCCGCCCATCGCAAATGTGCAAAACGTTATGGGCAATTAAAATGAAGACGAGAAACATAATACTTATTTTGACTGCTTTGTTATGCCAAAGCTGTTTAGACCATTCCGCAAATGACAGCTCAAAGACAAATCAACAAGACTCTACTTCCAATTCGGTTTTAGTGCAAAACGACAGCTTGACCAGTAAAGACTGGCGTTTAATTGAAATAGGAAAAATGCTTCCCCAATGGCCAGACTCAAGTTTAACGCTTGAAAGTGCAAAGACAATTAATGCTAACGTCTTTTCTGTTTTATGCACACACTCTGACGGTGTTAGTATGACGACCTATTTATTTACTTTCAATAATAATAAAGTTAAAGACCATGAAATAATAATTGACGGAGCGGATCAAGATCTTTCGTCACCGCGTAATTATGAATACAAGGAACTGAGAGACTCTATAGACAATAAGTTTGTAGTTGTGAATTATATCCAATCGGTGAGTGACAAAAGTGTTTTGACAAAAGACGGAGAATTTAAAACTGGTTTTGATTTCGAAAATGTTAAAACTAAAATGGACTCAACTGTGACAGCATTATCAATCTTGAATGACGGACAAATTAGACGAGACACCTTGAAATAATAATTAACAGCCCATAACAGCGGTCTGGCGCCATGCGGGCATCTTGCTCCGCAAGATAAATTTTGATTACATTTGAAATACGGCTTCGCAAAAATAATTTTAGTTAAAAATCCGCACGAGCGCCAGGCCGCCAAACGTTAGCGGAAACACAAGCGAGACTTCCGCTATTTAATTTCTCATTTATAAGCTTAGTTGAGAGATTTTTCTCTGGTTAGAAAATCGCTTTAAGTAAACCAAGCTTTGGTGCCAGATTAATTTTCGCCGAATTTCTCGGGCATAAACAGCTTAGTTGGCGGCTTGACAATTTCTTTTTTTATTTTTTTTTCACCGCAAGAACCAGTTCGCTAAGGAAATCCTTCCATAAGTTTTCGGAAAACTACTCTACGCTTTGCTGAATAGTTTGCATTTAAAATTGAAATTTCAACTCCAAGACAATTTGGTCT
>JBJXGU010000048.1:0-4223 GCA_046160245.1 Bacteroidia bacterium | reverse complement strand
TAACGATATCTTCAACTTCGTCTCAGGCTATGTGGTAACTGATCTTACCGGTGATACCGGTGTGGATGTATTTGACCAAATTATCATGGACAATAACATCTTCAACTTCATCGGATCAAGTCATCCTTAAAGAGTCTATCAATTTGTATTAATAAAAGCGAGGTTGACTATCGGTAACCTCGCTTTTTTCTTGCATAAGGTCCAAAAATCAGCGACATTTGATTGACAAGTGAAAAATTATTCATAATTTTCTTTTTAATTTAGGACGCAAGCCAAAGCAGAACCCCTGAATTGGGTGATTGTTGGTTTAATTTATTGTCTTTAATTTTGCAAACCTTATAAAATGAAATGCAATTTGAATAGGCAAATAGTACCATCATTAAGTAGAAAAGGAATAAAATAAATACATTAATTTCTAAATGCGTATGCGAACAATTAAACTTCTTTCAATTATTTCAATGTTCCTATTGCTTTATGCAAGCTATGCAAAAGCAGATGGATCCTGTATGTCGATTCGTGTTCCTGCTGCTGAAAAGATAAAAAATTCGATTCTCATAGTTGAAGGGGAAGTAATTAGCAAACAATCATATCAATCGAGAGAAGGAAAAGCAGATATCTATACCGTACAAGAAATTAAAGTGTACAAGTATTTTAAAGGGAGTAGTGTTCCTCAAACAATACATGTAGTTACTCGTGGAGGACAAGTAGGTTTACTTGCCATGAAAGCGTCAGCCGAAAATAATTTTGCAGTTGGAGATTTAGGTGTATTCTTTCTCATGCCTGCAAGTTTTGGAACGCAACATGTTGGAAATAATCAAACAGATTATTATGAAGTTTATGCAGCGGAACAAGGCTTTCTTCGATATAACTTAAGTGATAGTTCAGCCTCCGATGCGCATCATATTTTTAAAGATGCTCCTGAAGGAGTTTATCGATGGATGAATAATTACATAGGTACAAATCCTGTGATTGTTCAACCTGGACCTATACAATCAAATCCTAATCCAAAATTACCTGGACTACTAACTGTACCAACCATTACATCTTTTACTCCAACTTCTGTGATTGCAGGAACAAGAACTATTTTAACCATAAATGGGAGTGGGTTCGGTGCTACACGAGGTACGGGATTTGTTGAATTCAGAAATGCAAATGATCCCGGTTCAACTTCGTGGATTCAACCGAAGGCAAACGACTACAGAGTTTGGAATAATACACAAATACAAGTTTGGGTTCCAGCGAGCTCTAACGGAAATGGTCCACCGGCAGGTACTGGACTTATTAGAGTGACGAATAGTACCGCCTCTCCCAATCAGGCTACTTCGACTGGCACACTTACCGTTTTATATGCAGTAACCAATGTTGAATTCAATGCTACGGGTCAAGCTACCGAGCTTCATAATAATAATGGAACAGGAGGTTACACGTTCAGATATCATAGTCCTGAGTTTTCAGGAAATGCTCTTGCTACTGCTTCATTCGTTCGTTCTATGAATACGTGGATCTGCGCAACCAATGTGAATTGGAGCGTTGGAGCTACCACTACTATTGATGTTATTGCAGATGACGATGTGAATGTTGTTCGTTTTGATAATGGTGGTGAATTACCTGTTGGAGTTTTAGGAAGAGCAACTTCCTATTTTTCCGGATGTATCAACGGTGCAGCTCCTAACGATACTGTTTGGGAGTGTAATGAAATTGATGTGGCTTTTGACGATGCAACGACTTGGGAATATGGTCCTGCTTTACCATCAATAAGTGAAATCGATTTTGAAACGGTTTCGCTTCATGAATTAGGTCATGCACACCAGATTCTGCATGTAATAAATACCTCTGCCGTTATGCATGCAACCGTTTCAAATGGTGTTGCAAAACGTACCTTGCTCGTTGCCTCTGATGAAGCAGCCGGCGATTTCCAAATGACGAAAGCCATTGCAACACATGGTGCATGTAAACCGGCTGCTGAAGTAATGATAGCATTAAATATTGGAGGTACGGTAAGTATCAGTGCTAGTCCAGGCTCCACCATTTGCAGTGGAATCAGTGTCACTTTCACTGCCACAGCTTCGGTGCCTGTGGGGACATTTACTTATCAGTGGAAGAAAAACGGAAGTAATGTTGGTTCCAATAGTGCTACGTATGTAGATGCTGGTTTAACAAATGGTAATCAGATTCAATGTGTGATCACGGTAACTGGAGGATGCAATCTCGTGATTAATTCGAATACGATAACGATGACAGTAAATGCGTCGGTAGTACCTTCAGTATCCATCTCGGCAAACCCCGGAAGTACGATTTGTGCCGGAACTAGTGTAACTTTTACAGCGGTACCCACTAACGGTGGCGCCTCGCCGTCATATCAATGGAAGGTAAACGGCGGAAACGTTGGAGCCAATAGTACAACTTTCACGACGACAACGCTTACCAACGGACAAATAGTGACTTGCGAATTGACCAGCAATGCTACCTGTGCAAGTCCAACGACGGCAACCTCCAATAGCATTACAATGGTTGTTAATCCCGTGGTAGTACCTTCAGTATCCATCACAGCAAACCCCGGAAGTACGATTTGTGCCGGAACCAGTGTAACTTTTACAGCGGTACCCACTAACGGGGGCGCCTCGCCGTCTTATCAATGGAAAGTGAATGGAGGAAACGTTGGAACCAATAGTACCACTTTTACGACGACAACGCTTACCAACGGACAAATAGTAACTTGCGTATTGACCAGCAACGCTACCTGTGCAAGTCCAACTACGGCAACCTCCAATAGCATTACAATGGTTGTTAATCCCGTGGTAGTACCTTCAGTATCCATCTCGGCAAACCCCGGAAGTACGATTTGTGCCGGAACCAGTGTAACTTTTACAGCGGTACCCACTAACGGTGGCGCATCCCCGTCTTATCAATGGAAAGTGAATGGTGGAAACGTTGGAACCAATAGTACTACTTTCGCGACGACAACGCTTACCAACGGACAAATAGTAACTTGCGTATTGACCAGCAATGCTCTTTGTGCAAGTCCAACTACAGCTACTTCCAACGCGATTAATATGATAGTTGTTTCTGCGGTTGCTTCGGTTACTTCTGTAACTCCTTCATCCGGACCGATTGGAACTTCTATTATCATAAAGGGAATTCGATTCGCAACAGCTACTTCTGTGCAAATTGGATCAGGTACTACATCATCCATTACCGTTTCTGGAGATACCATGATCACGATGAACGTTCCTGTTGGGGCTACAACCGGCATAGTGAGAGTTACTAATGTTTGCGGAGCCAATGTAGCGGGTCCAACGTTTACAGTTACTACGACTTCATCAAGCCTAACCCTTACTTTTCTTTTACAAGGATATTATCTATCCGGAACATCGATGTCACCTGTATTATTCAATTTAGGATTGAATCCTAGCTCAACGGCCTGTGATAGTGTTACAGTACAACTAAGACTAGCAGCATCACCGGGTGTTGTTGCTTTCACTGCTAATGGTATTGTGAATTCTTCAGGGAACATTACTTTATCGTATTCAAGTGCGGTCAATGGAAATTCTTATTACATCGTTGTTTTCCATCGGAATGGAGTACAAACATGGAGTAATTTACCAGTGAGTTTTTCGACTCTGACAGTCTATAATTTCACCAATGCAGCTTCAAAAGCGTTCTTGTCAAATCAAATCCAATTAGCTGCAGGCGTGTTTGGATTTTACTCGGGTGATGTGAACCAAGATGAAGTTATCGATATTTTTGATCAAATTGTATTAGATAATGATATCTTCAATTTTAATTCCGGATATGTTGTTACGGATTTAACAGGTGATGGTGGTGTCGATGTATTTGACCAAATTATTTTGGACAATAACATCTTTAACTTCATTGGATCAAGTCATCCGTAAACAAAAGAATAATTAATTCAAAATGCCGAAAGTCACGTAATACTACGAGGCTTTCGGCTTTCTGTTTAAACCCTAATTAGCGTATAGCCAACAACTTTATTAATCAATATTATACCATTTATAAGTATTAAATAGTCCAAAATTATTAGTATATTTTTTCCAAGTTTAGCACTCACACTTACTTATACTGAATATATATAACATCATTAGCGTCCTAATATAGTTAGAACAGTTTCAATTGGTTATGTTCGGGCTCTTTGGCGTATTGTAATAAAGCATCTTCAAACAGTCTATCAAGAGGTGTTTTGTTGAGTAAAGTTAAACTTAAAA
>JBJXGU010000047.1:0-3224 GCA_046160245.1 Bacteroidia bacterium | reverse complement strand
CGGCAGCCGCTAATTCATTGACAATGCAATCCAAGGCAGAGGTAAAAAACTTAAATCAACTTTGTGAAGAAATCAAACAAAAAATTGTTTATTTTGAAGTAGGAACAAATACCATTGGTGAAGATTTCGAAAGCAAGGATATTTGGTTAGGAGATGGTCGTGTCGACAAATACATGAACGAAGACCAAGGTATGCAACAGAAAATTACCGCACTGCGCGATTATGTAAAAAATTACAATGCCAATTATGTAACCAAAGCAGGAGGAAAGCTGATGCCATTGCACTCCAATGTGATTGACATGTATCAACTACGCAGCACAGAAGCCCTCAATGGAATTATCCAACTTCAGATGTGCATTTTGCAGAATGAGCGGATGTTGATGGGAGAGAAATAGGCAATTAAGCAGTAATGCGAGGGGGCAAGTATAGACTTGCCCCTTTTTTATTTGGGAATCACTTAAAAATTAGTAAATTTGGTTTACCTAATTTCCAACCCTATGAAAGCATTTGTACGAGTTCTTTTTATTTTGATTCTTTTGAATAGCGGAGAATGTTTTTCGCAGGAGTTAGTTTGGCAGAAAAGATATGGTACGAATACGACAGATTTCGTAAGAGACGTAGCAAATTCTCAAAATGATAGTCGGGTTTTAGGTTGTTGGGGCACTTCTTTAGCGAATGGAGATAAAACTGTAGTTGGTTATGGGAGTACAGATTTTTGGATAATTAAAGTAGATTCTTTAGGTAATATTTTGTGGCAAAAGGATTATGGGGGAAGTGATGTAGAGAAACTTGAAAAAGTAAGTATTTCAAATGATGGAAGTATTTTTTGTGGTGGTTCAAGTTTTTCACCTATAAGCGGGACCAAATCTGGTGTTAATTATGGAGGAATAGATATGTGGGTGATTAAACTTGACTCGTTAGGAAACTTATTGTGGGATGTAAGTTTAGGAGGGCTTTGGGATGAAGAATTATATGCTATTACTGCAACTACGGATGGAGGTTGTGTTTGTGGTGGTTATTCCCAATCAGGCATTTCAGGAAACAAAACGCAGAATGTTTTCGGCTTGTTCGATGGCTGGGTTGTTAAGCTTTCTCAAAATGGAATTATTGAATGGCAAATAGATCTAGGAACAACTTCGTGGGATTATTTATTTGATTTAATCGAGTTGCCTGATAAGACTATATTATGTGGATTAACAGGAGGTGGAGGTGCATCAGGAAATAAGACATTAACCGGAAATGGAGGACCGGATTTTTGGATTGTTAAATTAGATTCAACAGGCAGTATTATTGACCAATATGTTTATGGTGGTACCGGTTCAGATGAATTACATGAAATGATTCTCACTTCAGATAATGGTTTAATCTGTGGTGGACTAAGTAATTCTCCTGTATCATTTGATAGAACAACTCCATCTTATGGTTCATACGATGCTTGGATTATTAAGTTAGATTCCAATTTTAATGTTGTTTGGGACCAATCAATAGGCGGGGCAAGTATAGATAATTTAGGAAGTCTTGATATGACTCAGAATGGAGATGTAATTTGTGGAATTTATTCTGATTCTCCTATAACAGGGAACAAACACGAAATGTCTTATGGAGCACGAGATTTTTGGGTGGTAAGATTGGATTCAGATGGTGAAATTATTTGGCAAAATGTTATTGGAGGAGATCAGAACGATGAACTTCATTCCGTAAGAGTAACTAAGAATGGTAATATTTTTTGCGCCGGTACTAGTTGGTCTTCTGTTTCTGGAGACGTTTTAATCCCAGTAAAAGGAATGGCTGATCTTTGGTTAATTGAAATTAATGGAGTAGATGCAAGTAGAATAAATGGTTCTGTTTTTTTTGATATTAATTCGAATAATTCGAGGGATTCAAGTGAAGTACTTGTTCAGAATCAAAAAATAAGAATGAGTAAAGACAATAGAATTTCTTTCACGAATTCTAACGGAATTTATAATTTTTATTTAGTTCCTCCTGATTCTTGTAGTTTTTTCCCTTATGTAAATTCGACTTTTTTTAATTTATCTCCAGCAATACATAATGCTTCTTTTTATATCCCAAATCAAGTAGATTCATTTAATGATTTTGCAATTAGCTCTGCAGGAAATTTCGACGACCTCTGCATGACCATCACACCATTAGGAGCATTTCGCCCTGGGTTCAATGGCAGCTATATGCTGAATTACGAGAATGTAGGAACCACAACGCAAAGTCCAACAATCGTTTTTCGGATATTCCCGAATATTAGTTTTGTTTCATCCAGTATAACACCCAGCGCAGTCTATCCCGATTCCGTCGTATGGAATTTGTCTTCGCTATCTCCTTTTCAAACAGGACAAATTTTGGTAACGGTGAACTTGTCTTCCACCATTCCCATCGGAACGATTTTGAATTCTTATGCGCAAATATTTCCAATTGCAAATGATGTAAACCCCAGTTGTAATAATGCTACGTGGGAAGTAACGGTAACAGGAAGCTTTGATCCGAATGATATCAGCGTAGATCAAGACACGTTGTATTCAAATGTATTTCCGAATCCACCCTTTCTCGATTATTTAATTCGTTTTCAAAATACAGGGACTGATACTGCCTTCACCGTAAAAATTTTGAATCCGTTAGATACGATGAAACTGGATTTGAATTCGCTTGAATTTATAGCCGCTTCGCATCCGATGGAAATGCGTTTCATTTATCACGAGCGAAACATGGAGTTTTTGTTTAATAATATTCTTTTGCCCGATAGCAATGTAAACGAACCTGCCAGTCATGGATTTGTTCGCTATAAAATAAAACCAAAATCGAATTTGCAAGTGGGCGATTCTATCACGAATTTTGCAGCTATCTATTTTGATTTTAATGAACCTGTGATAACCAACACAGCCAAGACAGATATATTATTATTTACAGGATTAGCAGATCAAATAAGTACTTCTGAATTGTTCGTCTATCCTAACCCATCTTCAAAAGAAATAAATATTCAAATTTCAAATACGCAAGGGAAGAGAATTAGTCTTGATGTTTATAATCTCTTCGGACAAAAAGTAAAATCGCTTTTTGATGGAAAAATAATGTCGAGTGAATTGAAAAAGCAATTTGATATTTCCTCCTTAAACCAAGGTGTATATTTATTGCAGTATAACGTGGACGGAGTAACGAAGAGTAAAAAGATTATTAAATGGTAATATCAATTAAACATATTAAGTAAACCAATTATT
>JBJXGU010000046.1:0-11899 GCA_046160245.1 Bacteroidia bacterium | reverse complement strand
AATTTTCGGAAGTAAAGGGCACGAATTCGTAAAATAATCCATTATTCACCACCATGCGCATCGAACGATTATTTTGTTCGTGTTGAAAAGCGATAAATCCTTCCGATGCTAAATACGTTTCGATATAGGTCAATGGATGATCAATTAATTTTTCAAAACTTTTCCGATAGGGCTCAAACGATACTCCACCATGCACATAAATCGTGAGGTTCGGCCAGATATCGTGAATGGTTTTTACTTGATACTTTTCAATGATTCGCTCAATGAGCAATTGACACCACGCAGGAACACCCACCAGGATCCCAATGTCCCATTGACGGGCATTATCTACAATCTCATCTAACTTGGTATTCCAATCTTTCTCTCTAGAAATTTTTCTTCCCGGTTTATAAAAATGCTGAAACCAAAATGGAATTTTACTGGTGGTAATGCCACTCAAATCACCTTCGAAATACGAACCTTGTTGATTTAAATGGGTACTACCACCGAGCATTAAGATCCCTTTTGAAAAGATGTCACTTCTCAACTCTTTGTATCCGCCCAGACTAATCATTTGTCTAACGCTGGTACGACGAATAGCCTTCACCATATCATCAGTCACCGGAATATGTTTACTCGAACTCTCAGAGGTGCCGCTACTCAATGCATAATAGTGCACTTTGCCCGGCCATGTTACATCTTCTTCGTTATGCAACGTTTTGTTCCACCAACGCGCATAAATACTTTTATAATCGTGTACTGGAACAGTAGCTCTAAATTTATTTACAAAATTCTTGCTGTTTACCATATCAGCAAAATGATACGTTTGTCCAAACATGGTAAACTGGGCTTTTCGCATCAGTTTCTTCAATTCCCTTTTCTGGTAATAGATCGGAGTATCATTCGCCAATCGCAAGCGATGGCGTAACTCTATACTTCGTTTTATAATGGCGGCCAGTATCGGCATTCTTTTCTTTATCTAACTCTTAGTTCCAAGTACTAATTAAATATGAAAATTATAATTCAAGTTCTAAACCTAATTGCTTTCTAAAATCATCCAAGCCCGGATTTTTCTCTACCATTTTTTGGTATTTTTCTTTATTGGTATAAGCCACTTCACCTGACTTAGCATTGTCATCTAACTTTACATAAACATTTAGCACGTAGTTTCTCAAACTTTTTCTTAAAAAGTTCACCAGTTCAGATTTTTCCTCTTGAAAAAACTCTTCTTGAGAAGGATTGTCAATCAATAATTCGATTTGATAATTCTCCTGAATAGAGGGAACGTTCATGTTCATGGTGGTACTTATTTGTATTTTTCCGTCGGCCTTGGCTTGATCGGCATACATCTTCCAATATTTTAATAATGTTTCATGATCGAAAGAATCTTTCAAATCAGGAAGCATTTCTTTCACACTTTCTTCAACGACTGTATCTACCGATTTTTTAAAAGAGGACAAAGAAGCCCCTTTAAAAATGGAATTTCCACTAGCCACTTTAGCAGGAGAAGTGGTAGGAGTAAGAGTAAGAAAGGGAGTAGGAGAGGGAGAGGGAGAGGGAGAAGGAGAAGGAGAGGGGGATTGAGAGTGAGAAGGAGTAGGAGAGCGATCAGCTGAAGGAGAGGACGTGGCGTCGACAGAAATTTTCTCTGCCGTTGATGCCACAGGTGTTTCTGTAACTACTTTCGTAATAAGTGGTGAAGAAGGCTCTGCCACTTCTGATTTCTTCGTTACTTCTTTCTTAACTTCTGTTTTTACTTCACTTTTTTTTTGAATAGCAGGAGCAACTAGAGTTTCATCCAGCATTCCTGAAACCGAGCAAAGTCGAATCAAGGCCAACTCTACATGTAATCGTTGATTTCTAGCATTACGATAATCAATATCGCACTTGCTACAAATGGATAAATATTTTAAAAGGTTAGCTTGTACAATTTCACTCGCTTGCAATTTATAGCGTTCACGAGCACTTCTGCTCACTTCTAACAGCGAAATGGTCGATTCCGTTTTCGAAACTAACAAATCACGGAAATGAGACGCTAATCCGGTGATGAAATGATGTCCATCAAAGCCATCCGAAATAAGTTCATTATAGGTAAGCAAGACGCCGGGAATATTTCCTTCGCGTATTTCATCGGTGATTTTAAAATAATAATCATAATCCAGAATACTCAGGTTATTGATTACATCTTTATAGGTAATATTAGTTCCAGCAAAACTTACGATCTGGTCGAAGATGGAAAGCGCATCCCGCAACGCACCATCTGCTTTTTGAGCAATGATATGCAAGGCTTCTTCTTCGGCTTTCACTTCCTCTTGTTCAGCCACATATTCGAGATGCTTCGTGATATCATCAACCTGTATCCGATTAAAATCAAAAATCTGACAACGTGATAAAATCGTAGGAATAATTTTATGCTTTTCCGTCGTAGCTAAAATAAAGACAGCATAGGAGGGAGGTTCTTCTAACGTTTTCAAAAATGCATTGAACGCACTTGACGAGAGCATGTGCACCTCATCAATGATATAGATTTTATATTCTCCAGAATGCGGTGCATAACGAACTTGCTCCACCAAATTTCGGATATCATCTACCGAATTGTTCGAAGCCGCATCTAATTCATAAATATTTAAGCTTTGACCAGAATTAAACGAAGTACACGAATCGCAAGTATTACATGCTTCCATATCAGAAGTAAGCGTTTTACAATTCAGTGTTTTGGCTAGAATTCGAGCACAGGTGGTTTTTCCAACACCCCTTGGACCACAAAACAAAAAAGCTTGAGCTAAATGATGGGTACGGATAGCATTTTTTAAGGTATCGGTTATATGAGCTTGACCTACAACCGTATCGAAGGTGGCAGGACGATATTTTCTAGCGGAAACTACGAAGGCATTCATGTTTACAAATGTAAATAATTTCATTGTTAATTTAGAATATTATTAACCCCTCAACTCTTTCATTTACAATGAATTTTAAAAAAATTATCGACAATTAGCGGGTTTACAAAAATTTGAGATACTTTTCCGACCTATATGGTAAAAAAGTCAAATTGGGAGTGGGAGCAAGGGTTCTTTTTCATCATTTTACTCTTGCATTGTTTGCCCATTCTTCTTTTAACGCCCTTTGTTACGTTAGATGGTCCAGCCCATTTGTACAATGCGCATCTCATGTTTGAAGTTCTTTTTGGTAAAACAAACGTCATCCATTCTTTTTTCGAGTTCAATACCTTTCCTGAGCCTAATTGGACAGGTCATTTCCTGTTGATGGTTTTACAAGCTTTTCTACCCATTTTATGGGCAGAAAAAGTAATCATCATCTTGATTTTTGTGCTGATGGCAATGGGCTTTCGAAAACTAGTTTTAACCATTCAACCGAATTCCGCATACCTCAGTTGGATGATTTTTCCCTTCTTGTTTAACTTTCCACTATTACTTGGATTCTTCAATTTCGTACTGGCGTTAACGTTATTACCTTGGTGGATCAATTGGTGGTTAAAAAATCATCATGACGGTTTGCATGCTAAGAATGGAATTTTTGTCACACTGCTTTTTATAGTTTTATATTTTTCGCATTTAGTCATTTTTTTACTCGCCGGACTCTGTGCCGGGATCATTAGCATATTCCATACCCCACCGGGAAATACCAAGAAGATGCTCAAGCAATTATTGTATCTTTTTATTGTGTCTTTACCTGGATTGTTTCTGAGTTTCCTTTTCGTTTTCATTTTTGGAACGGAAGGATATAGAGGAGAAATATCTTATTTACCCATAGCTCAATTGGTAGATGATCTTCTTTGTTCGAGGATGTTTATCGTTTACGATTATACAACTGAAAAGGTATTTACTTACACTTTTTCAGGGTTGATGGTCTTACTAACGGTGATAGGTCTACGTCATTTCAATAGAACTTATGTTCAACGAAGTTTTGGTTGGATAGGTCTGGTTTCATTGCTCCTCATTTTTGTTATTCCAGATAGTTTGGCTTCGGGAGGAATTTTATCGGTGCGACTTGTTCTTTGGTTTTACATGACTTGGTGCATTTGGTTGGTGACATTGAATATTCCCAGAAAAGCAAAAATATTTGCTGGAGTTATCGCTGTCGGATTCAGTTTTGGGATGATGAAAATTCATTGGAGTGTGCAGCAGGAATTAAATTCGGATGCGAAACAATTTATTGAAGCCACTACTCATATCGAACCCAATTCAGTGGTGCTGCCTCTCAATTACTCGGCAAATTGGATGCATTCGAATATGAGTAGTTATTTAGGCGTGATGAATGATGTGGTGGTGCTCGATAATTACGAAGCCACGCAACATCATTTTCCCTTAGTCTGGAAAAAAAATATGGATCCCGAAATCCACATGGGAAATCATGTATCAAGCAATAGGCCCTGTGTTAATATTGAGAAGTCAGAGAAATTGACTGGATTAAAAATTAATTATGTGAGTGTTTGGCAAAGACCAGGGGATTTAGATGATTCATGTTCTGTAGAGGTGGAGAAGCAGCTTCGTAAATTGAATTTTAGGTCGAAAATTAAGGGTAGTTCGATAGAGATTTTCGGCTTCTAGCTATAATATATAAGTTGCATGAAAGCTTGTATTTGAGGAGCTTTCGATTAAAAAATAAATTAAAATTAACCTAAAATTCCAGCCTCTCCCCAACCCCTCTCCAGAGGAGAGGGGCTTTTTATTTAGTTATTTTCCAAGATATATAATTTAATACTTTATAAGAAAATATTCAATTTGTATTCTATTCATATTTAATTAAAAATTGAGCCCCTCTCCTCTGGAGAGGGGTTGGGGAGAGGCTAAAAGCAATATGATTTGATAGTCATTGTTAGCCAACAAAAACTAAATAATAATAACAATATCTACTTATAAAACCAACTGAGCAGAATTTATATCCCCTCTAGTGAAACATTATAGAAATTCACTCAAAAAAAATCCAACATCCAATCGCGAAGCCTCGCGACTAACCTCTAACATCTAAACCCTTTAGCAAGTAAAAATTCGAATGTAAGAAAATGTAACAATGTGAATAAAAATCACAATTCCCCGAGCCACTTCTTAAAATCCGCTGCTTTCTCTCGGCTCACAAATACTTCATCGTTATTGTTGGGTTTCATGTTGATTTTAAGCTTTCCATTAAAATGCGAATGAATTCCATCCAAGCACTTCGGCGTTACAATGTATTGACGATTTGCTCTGAAAAAAGTATTGGGATCCAACAACAATTCTAATTCATCCAGCGAATGATCGACGATGTAACGTTGCTCACCAAACGTTTTGATGAAGCTCACTTTATCTTCGGTATAGAAAAATGCAATTTCATGCATATCGATGGGAATTAATCTTTGTCCTTGCTTTACGAGGAAACGTTGCTTGTAAACTTGCTCTTTACCTCGAAGCGCAGTAACGATCATATCCAAATCTAGCTTGGGCGAAATGATGGATGATTTGTGCAGCTCTTTGAACTTATCAAAACTTCTTTTTAACTCATCAGGGTCGATGGGTTTTAGGAGGTAATCGATGCTATTCACTTTAAAAGCACGAATGGCAAACTCATCGTATGCCGTTGTGAAGATGATGGTACTGGTGACATCCACTTGATTAAATATTTCGAAGCTTTGTCCGTCGGCTAGCTCAATATCCATTAGGATTAAATCGGGATGGGGATTTGCATTTAACCAAGCGACAGACGATTCGATGCTGTCCATTACCCCTTCAATGATAAAGTCGGGTTCTTGTTCATTCACCATTTTCATGATGCGCTTTGCAGCTAAACTTTCATCTTCAATAATGAGTACTCTCATAGCAATTTATATTATAGGTAAGGTAACCGAAAATTCATTTGATCCTTCTTCAATTCGGATGGATGGTTTATTCAAAAGACGATACTTCGCAACAATATTCGCTAATCCCATTCCAGTAGATGCGACATTGATTGTTTTCTTTTGCAAATTATTTACGACAGCAATCGTTCCACTTTCCAACGATGCGATCGTTATATTTAATGGCTTATGGATAGAAACGACATTATGCTTGACCGCATTCTCAACTAATATTTGCAAAGTGAGAGGTGGAATTAAGGTGGGGAGCAATTCATCCGACACATCCATCTTCACCGTAAAGCCCTCTCCAAAACGTGTTTTTAAGAGGAAGATATAGGAATCTAAAAAGTCAATTTCATCTTTCAGTGATGTCAATTCTTTTTCGTTGCTCTGCAATAAGTAGCGATATACTTTTGATAATTGATTCACAAACTTCACCGCCATATCGGGATTTTCTTCAATCAAGGAAGACAAAGTATTAAGCGAATTAAACAAAAAGTGCGGACTCACCTGACTCTTCAATGACTCAAACTGACTCTGTAAATTAGCCTTTTTCAACTCTTCCGCTTCCTTCACACTCAACCTCCAATGTGCAAAGTAGTAAACCGTCTCATAAATTCCAGAAATAATAAATACGAATAAATAGGAGAGGATTAAATTATAAATGGTATCCTGCCATGTGATGGGGCGATTCCAATAGTTGGTTAATGCATAGAGTTCTGTAGTCGCTAAGGAAATGAGTGTTGTGACTAAAATACTTGTGCTTAACTGTAAAAAAATACGTTTTGCAATATTTTCAATAGAAGGAAAGCGGCGACGGAAATACAATAATACTTCACGATTTATATACCAAATAATAGTAGTAGTAGTTAGTTTCGTAAAATAACAATATGCGAAACTGTTTCCATAAGTGAGCCATTCATCAGAGTAAAATAGAAAAGTTAAAATGAATGCCACCACCGGAATTCCCACCAGAAGCAGCCAGCCATCGCGCAATTTATTCGTTAAAATTATTCTTGTATCCTTCATAGAAAGTGAGGGACTAAAGGTATTTACTTTTGACTTAAAAAGATGTTTGAAGCTATTAACTAATTCAGACCAATAACTACTTTCAATTATTACGTCTGGATAAACCTCAACATGCTCTTTTCCGTTCATCAATTTTTCCTTCCTCAACTCCAACCTGCAAATTAAAAAAAGAGCAATGCTAAAACGATTCTCATTCTGATGAAATGCTTAAAAATCCATCTGAAACTTATAAAAATTAGGCTGAAAATTTTTCTTATTCAATTAACCCCTTGATTCACAATCGTCAATTAACAAACGATAGGCCCATCTACCCAAAAAAACATAGAGAAAGCAAAGAACCCGAAGACAGTTTTTGATAGTAGGAATAGACTATTTTTGTAGCGATTAAAAATTAGAGATGAAACAACTTCAGAATTATTATTGCGGAAAATGGGTAGCTGGCACCGAGAACGGACAAGTTTTATACAATGCCATTAACGGGTCTGAAATCGCATCAGCAAGTAGCAAGGGCCTCGACTTTGGAATGATGCTCGATTATGGCAGAACTAAAGGCGGTAAAGCATTAAGAAAAATGACTTTTCACGAACGCGGACGCATGTTGAAAGCATTGGCTTTGCATCTCATGGAGAAGAAAGAAGAATTTTATAAAATTTCTTGGGCTACAGGTGCTACACGTATCGATTCGTGGATCGATATTGAAGGCGGCATCGGAAATTTATTTGCCAATAGCAGTTTGCGTCGACAATTTCCTAATGAAACATTTTGCCTCGAAGGCGATCCCGTAAGCTTAGGAAAAAACGGAACTTTCATGGGACATCATATTTGTGTTCCCAAAGAAGGAGTTGCCATCCACATCAACGCATTTAATTTTCCAGTATGGGGAATGTTAGAAAAAATTGCAGTGAATCTCATGGCGGGAGTTCCGGCGGTGGTGAAACCTGCTACCGTCACCAGTTTCCTAACGGAAGCGGTAGTACGCGAAATTGTGGCTTCCAAAATTTTGCCGGAAGGGTGTCTGCAATTAATTTGCGGTTCGGCGAATGGAATTTTAGATCATGTTATTTCACAAGACGTCGTGACTTTTACTGGATCGGCTAGCACTGGAAAAATGTTGAAAGCGCATCCACGCATCATCAATGAATCCGTACCCTTTAATTTGGAAGCGGATTCTTTAAACTGCATGGTTTTGGGGATGGATGTCACTCCTGAAATGCCCGAGTTTGAAATTTTCATCAAAGAAGTGCAAAGAGAAATTACGGTGAAGGCTGGACAAAAATGTACTGCGGTGCGACGCATCATGGTTCCAGAAAATAGAATAGAAGATGTACAAATTGCCTTAGGAAAACGCTTGGCAAGTACTGTCATGGGCGATCCTAATGTAGAAGGCGTGCGTATGGGATCATTAGCTTCCAAAGATCAAGTAAAAGAAGTACGAGATCGAGTAGAACAACTTTCGAAGCAACAAGAAATCGTTTATGGTTCACTTGACAAAATGGATGTGAAAGGTGCAGACACCGAACGTGGCGCTTTCTTTTCACCCATTTTAATGTTGAACAAAGATCCCTTTAAATACACCGATTGTCACTCGGTAGAAGCATTTGGACCTGTATCCACATTGATGCCTTACAAAACCACCGAAGATGCCATAGAACTCGCTAAAATGGGCTTAGGTTCGTTGGTAAGCAGCATCATTACTTCGGATGCAAAAGTAGCACGCGAATATGTGTTAGGTGCTGCAAGTATGCACGGAAGAATTTTAGTATTGAACAACGAATGTGCTAAAGAAAGTACAGGTCATGGATCGCCGATGCCGATGTTGACGCATGGAGGTCCTGGAAGAGCAGGCGGAGGAGAGGAGATGGGCGGAAAGCGCGGTATTTTCCATTATCTACAACGTGTGGCGCTGCAAGGATCACCTACGATGGTCTCTGCTATAACGGGCGTGTATCAAAACGGAGCCAAACAAATCGAGAAAGATGTTCATCCTTTCAAAAAACATTTTGAAGAACTCGAAATTGGTGAAACCTTAATTACGGCTAAGCATAGCGTTAGTGAAGCTGATATTGTAAACTTTGCGAATGTGAGCGGCGATAATTTCTATGCGCATATGGATTCTACCAGCTTAGAAGGAACCATCTTCACCCAGCGTGTAGCACATGGCTATTTTGTATTGAGCAAAGCTGCCGGATTATTTGTTGATGCGAAAAAAGGTCCAGTGATGTTGAATTATGGATTAGAAGAATGCCGTTTTACCAAACCCGTTTATCCGGGAATGACGATTGGCGTACGATTAACTGTAAAAGAAAAAGTGGACACGGAGAAGAAAACTGAGGAAGATATTGCAAAAGGAATTGTGAAGTGGTTGGTGGATGTGTATGACGAGACGGGAGAGACGGTGGCGATTGCGACTATTCTCACTATGGTGAGGAAGGTGAATCAAGATTAAGGTGCATGTTGGGATGCTGGATGCTAGATGCTGGATGCTGGATGCTAGATGTTAGTTGTTAGATTTTGGTCGCGAGGCTTCGCGATTGGATGTTATGTTAGAATAAAATAAAAAACGGAATAATTATATTTATGTCGACTCAAAAAATAAGTTCTGAAATAAGCAACGGGGTTGCTACCATCACATTTTCTCATCCACAAAGTAATTCCTTGCCGGGATCTTTACTTCGTGAACTTGCTGCGGCTATTACGGATGCAGGTAACAATGCATCAGCTAAAGTAATCGTATTAAAAAGTGAAGGTGACAAAGCCTTTTGTGCAGGAGCTTCTTTTGATGAATTAATTTCCATCAACGATTTTGAAACGGGTACTTATTTCTTCAGTGGATTTGCAGCTGTTATCAACGCTATTCGCAAAGCGCCTAAGTTTGTCATTGCTCGAGTACAAGGTAAAGCAGTAGGAGGAGGCGTAGGACTCGCTAGCGCTGCCGACTTCACCATTGCGCACACCAACGCAGCCATCAAGCTCAGCGAGCTCGCTGTGGGCATTGGTCCGTTTGTAGTAGGTCCGGCTGTTGAGCGGAAGATGGGCACTTCCGCATTCACACAACTCAGCATCGACGCCACCTCTTGGAAAGATGCCACGTGGGCGAAGGAAAAAGGTCTTTACACCGAGCTATACGAAACATTTGAAGAGTTAGATCAGGCGGTAGATAAATTAGCAAATACATTAGCAGCATCAAATCCAGAAGCAATGATGTTATTGAAAAAAGCATTTTGGTTGGGGACGGATCATTGGGATACTTTATTAGCAGAACGGGCTGGGATGAGTGGGAGGTTGGTGCTTTCGGATTTTACGAGGGAAGCGATTTCTGGTTTCAAAAAAGGAGCAAGGTAGCGAAATGCAATTCAGAATGCAGAATTCAGTCCCGATAACTATCGGGATCAGAATTGGCCTGCAGGAGACTTAGGCTGATTTCCGAACTTGCCTTTTGCAAGCAGGATCCTAATTCCTAATAATAGACAGAATTATTTTGCGAAAAGTACTGAAATATGGCATGTTTCGCAAAAATTAACTCGAAGATAAAACTGCCTTCTTAATGGAATAAAAGTAAATTTGTGTGATGCTGGAATTAAATGAAATTTACTTGTACAGAATAACTCATATTGAGAATATTCCGCATATTCTTCAACATGGCATTACTCATTTGTCATCACCAAATACCAATCCCAACTTTGTTCCTATTGGTGAAAGCAAACGGTTCGGATATGGTCTCAGCCGTGATTATTAGCATTAAAGTTCACTAGAAGAACAAAAGTTGAACCTTGCAAAAATGTCCAATCGAAGACTTTCAGCCTCGCTTTTGGCTTTACCTTGTAGCTGTTCGTGCCTTTCGGGAAACTGGTTGCTTTTGTTTAGATTTTGTTCCTAAAATAGGCTTCTTAGGTTTAGCGTTTTTAGCTTTTATGTCATGCATTATCTTTCTAAAGTCTGCAAGTTCTTCCTCTGTCCAAGGCTCTGACTTAGTCGATAAATCGATGTTTTTCGGTTCTTTAATTAATCCCATGTCCTTATCTTTTAAAATACTGTGATATAAGTCTTATTGCGGCACTAGTTTCAATAAACATTCTAAGTCCTCTAAAATGTGTTGCATGAAGCGTTTGTTCATAATGTTTAATCAATGCTGACTTTGCGTCAAATGCAAGAAAACCTTCATAACCTTTGTCAACTGAAATTTTACAAGCAAAAGCTACTAAGTTTCCAGGTACTCCTAGATAAACTTTCCCTATTCCTTTATTGAACTTTGAACTTTCAATCAGATGCATGAAAACATGGTCTTGTTTATCCTCAATACTTATACCAACACCTAGTATGTTTTAGTCCCATCTGCTAGTCCTTTTTCACCAATACTTCTTAAAAAAATTGTTACGTAGACTAGGGCTATGCAACAATTTTTTTAACTCGTCTTGGCAAAAAAATACGTCGCAGCTTTGAACTAAAACATACTAGGAATTGGTATTACAAGTCCTTGAATAATGTTTGGATTATTTACAGTAGTCAACTTGTAAACTTCTTTACTTTTGTCTTTAAGTTCTTTACTCCAATTAAAATTCCAATCTGCTTTTTTAATTTGTTTAATATCTAACTCTGTTATTTTAACAACTTCTGTGTCGAAAACTTCGCCTGTTGCAAGGTTTTCAATAGAGTTAGTTAGCTTATCAACCTCAAATTCAAGGCCTATTTCTTTTCGCTTTTTCACTCTACGAATATACAAAAAATATGACTATTTGGCAAGTCGTTTTGCCTTTTGACAGGTTTCGCTAGTATGAAAGCAACCTAATAGTCACACGAAATTCGTTTGTACTTGCTACTGGCAAACATTTAAGTGAGTACATGTTGAAAAGTTAGATCAAGCCTTTGATAAATTAGCAAACACAATAGCAACATTCACCTCCGAAGCAATGCAAATATTGAAAAAAGCATTTTGGTTGGGGACTAAGCATTGGGAAATGTTCTTAGCAGAGCGCGCAGGAATGAATGGCGATTGGTCGCGAGGCTTCGCGCTTAGATGTTAGAACTTGGATTTTTTGATTTGGCCGTCCTTATTTCAGGGTG
>JBJXGU010000045.1:0-14554 GCA_046160245.1 Bacteroidia bacterium | reverse complement strand
CCCTTACCGAATATTCACAATGTTGATTTTACAACTCGATCTAGGATGATCAATCTTGTAAATCTACACTTTACAAAAAATGCACAATTAAATAATTACAGTGAATTAATGAAAAATCTTAATTGAACTAAATTAAGACACCATTTAACTATAGTAATAAAATATGAAAACACTTATCACTGGGGGGGCAGGATTTATTGGCAGCGCTGTGATCAGCAAACTGCAAAAAGAAAATCATGAAATATTTGTAATTGATAATCTCTCTTTTGGAAAAAGAGAATTTATTTCAGTTCCAGATAGTCATTTTTTCCACATCGATATTCGTGACAAAGAAAAAATCGATGAAGCCTTTGCAATAATACAACCTGACATAGTAATTCATCTTGCTGCCGTTCATTTTATCCCCTATTGTAATCAACACCCTTACGAATCGAGCGACATAAATATTCGTGGTACGACACATATTCTTCAGGCTTGCCAAAAGCAAAAAATAAAGAAATTATTTTTTGCTTCAACAGCGGCAGTCTATCCCATATATGACGAAGCGGTAACAGAGAAACATCAAACAGGTCCTTTAGATATTTACGGCTTAAGTAAATTAACTGGAGAGCATTTATGTAATGAATTTCATTTAATGACTGGAACGCCTACTATTATTTGTAGATTCTTCAATGCTTTTGGTCCGAACGAAACCAATCCGCATTTGATTCCTGAAATACAAAATCAAGTCAATAGTGGATTACGAAAAATCAACCTGGGAAATTTAACTCCTAAGCGTGATTTTATTCATACTTCCGACATGGCCAATGCCGTATCTACCTTATTACAAAAAGTAAATTCCGGAATTGACACCTTCAATTTAGGGCGTGGTATAGAGTATGCGGTTACTGAAATAGTAGATGCTTTTACAGCCGAATTAGGAGAGAAAATTGAAATTGAAGTGGATCCTACTCGTGTACGCAAAGTAGAACGTATGCACCTGTTAGCGGATGTTAGTAAATTAAAATCCATTGGCTGGGAGCCACTCATTGGCATTAACGAAGGAATTAGAACGTTAATCGAAAAATAACGACCGTGCGCAAACAACTTTTATTCATAACGGATGGGATCTTTCCTCATGCGGTTGGTGGAATGCAGCGTCATTCTTTCCTGCTTATTGAAGAACTTGCAAAAACAAATGAAATTGATTTAATTGTTGTGCATCCTCACTCTCAAGTTGTCTTTCGTCCTGAATTGGGGATTAAAGAAATCAGTATCCCTTTTAAATTTGATGGATTTTACATTAAAAAATGTTGGGAATATTCTAAACTTACCTACGAAATCATCAAAAAATATCCTAATGCCATCGTGTATGCACAGGGTATTAGTGTACTGAAAGGTTTACCTAAAATCGGTAGTAGAACGATAGTCAACCCTCATGGATTAGAGCCTTTTCAAAGTTTGACATTTACGGATCAAATAAAAACATATCCATTAAGGTTAATAGAAAGATACCAATTCAAACATGCTGCAAAAATAATTTCTCTCGGCGGAAGTCTAACTCAAATTTTGCACAAGGAAATCGCTAACGGGAACAAGAAAGTTGTTGTTCTACCCAATGCCGTAAATCCCGGACCACAGCTGGTGCGAAAATTTTCAGAGGAGAAAATTTCTTTACTCTTTGTCGGTCGATTTGCATTTAACAAAGGAATAAACATATTAATGGAAGCGGTTCGACAACTCAATAAAGAAGGGTACTTGAATCGACTTCAATTTAATATTGTAGGGAAAGGACCTTTATATGAACAGTATATTAAAGAGTATAATTTTCCGAACGTGAATTTCGTGGGATTTGCAGATGATGATCTTTTAATTTCATTGTACCAAAGCAACGATTTATTCGTATTCCCAACCCTTTTTGAAGGCATGCCCACTGTAGTTTTAGAAGCCATGGCCGCGTCCATGCCCATCATTGTTACGGATACTGGAGCTACTGCTGAGTTAGTGGATTCCGATAATGGGTATATAATCGAAACGGCCAATATTAGGGCGCTAAAATGGGCAATTCAACAATTTTACCAACTAAAACCTGAAGAAAAGAAAGCATTATCCGATAAATCTTATCAAAAAGTGGTTGAAAAATTCACTTGGAAAAAAGTAGCATACTTACATCTTGATTTATTTGATAATTTCATGGCCTAAGGATGCTTACCTACGCTAAAGAGAACTACCAATTCATCATCATCTCCCTTATATGGGTGTTTGTGGGGATTGCGGTGGATGTTACTGCCATGGCATTAGTTCCGGCTGCCTTTTTAATTTATCGTCAAAAAGGATATTATACAGAAATCGTATTATCCATTGCACTCATTTGCTATTTATCCGACAATCGACATTGGGAATTCAGTTTTGCCACAAAAGGAAAAGACATTGCTCTATTGACTGCTTGTGCCTTCTTTTTTCTCAATTCAAAAAACTTCCCGTTACGAAGTAAAATATTCTATGCTTTTATACCCTTTTTTATTTTGGCTTTTTTCTTAAGTACTAAACATCCTGATCCTGTTTTATCATTTCAGAAAACACTTTCCTTCTTTTTTATGGTAGCTGTAATTCCGAATTATTTCCTCCGTCAATTGCAAGTGGAAGGTCAAGATTTTTTGAGAAAGTTTATTTGGATGGGTACCATACTTTATATCATTGCATTTCTGATGATTTTTATTTTACCTGTACATTGGACTTATTTAGAAGGTCGATACAATGGACTTTTAGGAAATCCAAATGGCGTTGGGACATTTAGTACTTTATTTTTCATTGTTGTTTACATTGCAATTGAAATGTATCCGAAAATATTTACACTTCCTGAAAAAATTATCGTTTTTGGATCCATTATTCTATCTATCTTATTGGCTAGCTCCCGTAATTCTATTTTTTCAATTATGATTTTCATGATGTTTGCACGATTCTATAAACTTTCACCTTGGATTGGATTTGTGATTGTGATTGTGGTTGCACTTTTGTTTCAAATCATCAATGAGAACCTACCCTACATCATTACTAGTTTGGGATTAGGAGCTTACATGCGTGTAGAACATTTGAATGATGGTTCGGGACGATTGATCGCATGGACGTTTGCGATGGAGCAAATTCAAAAATATTACTTCTTCTTGGGGCGCGGATTTGCATTTGAGGAATGGCTTTTTGAAAAAAATAAAAGTTGGTTAAATATTCTTGGTCATCAAGGTGGTGTACATAATACCTATTTAGCTATTTGGCTGAATACGGGTATTGTTGGATTATGCTTTTACCTCTATGGATTCTTCTCTACTTTTATAAAAGCCTCAAGAAACAATCATCTAGCTTTTCCAACCATGTTTGCCATTATGTTCTCCATTTCATTTGAAGCCTGGTTTCAAGCATCTTTAAATCCATTTACCATCATTGCACTTTTAGCCATTACCTTATTACAGTATAATACACATGATGCCACCGCGAAAGAAAGCACTCTTCCTGTACTTTGAGCTAGCCGGATATGTGCAAGCTTGTATGGAACAGTTGGCAGCTTCACACGAAGTTGAAGTACATCTTATGCGGTATCCAATAGTTGCCGTTGCCCCTTTTCAATTCAATTTAAAAGAAAACATTAAACTGTACGAACGGAAAGATTATAATAATTCATCTCTCGTAGAATTGGTAAAGCATATTAATCCTGATTTTGTTTTTATATGCGGATGGGCAGACAAAGGTTATTTAGGCGTAGCGAAATATTTAAAAAAGAAAATTCCAGTTATTTTAAGTTTAGATAATCCTTGGCTCGGAACATTAAAACAAAGAGTCGCAAGTTTAATGGGACCACTTTACCTCCCTTCGTTGTTTACACATTGTTGGGTACCCGGAGAGCCTAACGCCAAGTATGCCCGCAAACTTGGTTTTAAGAACGAGAGGTTATTAATGGGCATGTATTCTGCCGATACTCCTTTGTTTGCGAATTATGAAGTACAAAATAAAGAAAGTAAAAAACAATCCTTTCCACATCGTTTTATTTTCATGGGACGTTATACTGAATTGAAAGGAATTCGTGAATTGTGGATTGCCTTCTCATCGTTAACGACTGAGGAACGTAAAGATTGGGAATTATGGTGTATTGGAAAAGGGGAATTAGATGCTGAATTTCCGAATCATCCATCTATCAAAAAGATAGGATTTGTTCAACCGGAAGAGTTAGCACCTTACTTAGCACAAACAGGTGTATTTATTCTTCCTGCTCACTATGAGCATTGGGGTGTGGTGGTTCATGAATTTGCAGCAGCAGGTTTTCCGCTTATTTGCAGTTCGACCACCAGTGCTGCTACTGCATTTCTCCATGAAGGAAAAAATGGTTTTTTTACACAACCAAAAAGCGTTTCATCCGTAAGGGAAGCCATCTTAAAAATCATTCAGTTAAATGATGATGTACTTCTTAGCATGGGAGAAGAAAGTAAAAAATTGGCACAAAATATAACACCCAAAATATGGGCTGACACTGTTTGGAAAATAATGGAACAATAATACTATGTGTGGCATAAGTGGAATATATGGATTGAAAAGCACGGACATAGCGTATCGTTATGTTACTGCCATGAATGATGCCATTGCACATCGTGGACCTGATGACGATGGATTGTTTATTGAAGAAAATATTGCTTTAGGACATCGTCGTCTAGCTATTTTGGATTTAAGTCCTGCAGGCCATCAACCTATGTTTGATCATTATGATCAGCTTTGTATTGTTTTCAACGGAGAAATTTATAATTTTAAGGAAATCAGAAAAGAGCTTCCGAATTACCTTTTCAAATCACAAAATGACACTGAAGTAATTCTTGCGGCCTATTTAACTTGGGGTAAAGAATGTTTACACAAGTTCAATGGGATGTTTTCTTTTGCTATTTGGAATAAACAAACCAAGGAATTATTTATTGCACGTGACCGATTGGGGATTAAACCACTTTACTATTCGATGCAAAATGAAGTTTTCTTATTTAGCTCTGAAGTGCGTGGCATTTTAGCATCGGGACTTGTGCCTCGAAAAATTAATAGGGACGTCTTGCAAGAGTATTTTAGCTATCAAACAGTACATGCACCCAACACGCTTGTAAAAAATATCTTTATGCTTTTACCAGGGCATCATCTCACCTTAAAAGATGGGAAAATGGATATTCAACGTTGGTGGTCCCCTCGTGAAAATTATTCTTCTGCTTCTGAAGGAAAAAAATATTCTGAAGTCTGCAAAGATGTACATACACTATTATACAACGCTGTTGAAAGAAGATTAATAAGCGATGTACCCTTTGGTGCATTTTTAAGTGGGGGAATTGATTCAAGTGCTGTTGTTGGATTGATGAGTCAGATTCAAACTCAAAAAGTAAAAACATTTACCATTGTATTTGACGAAGAAGAATTTAGTGAAGCGAAATTTGCGCGATTAGTTGCGAATAAATTTGGAACCGATCATCATGAATTTCGACTTACACCCGATGATTTCCTACGTGAATTACCAGAAGCACTCGACTCTCTAGACCATCCCAGCGGAGATGGACCTAACTCATATACGGTATCTAAGATTACTCGTCAGGCAGGAATCACGATGGCTTTATCAGGTTTAGGTGGAGATGAGATTTTTGCAGGATATCCAGTATTCAATCGCAGTATAAAATTACAAGAGCAAGCTTGGCTTTATCAAATCCCTCAGCCATTAAGACAATTGGCAGGTAGCCTTTATGCGGGCATGAAGAAAGATACTACTTCCTCTAAAATGGCTCAGGTTTTAGGCTTAAAGGATTCGAGTTTAAGAAATACTTTTCCGCTCTCGCGACAAGTTGGATTACCCTCCTATGTAAAATCCATTCTTGGCATTCAAAATTTTTCCTCGGATGCGATGCAACGTGTAATTGATATTGAACTTGATGGTAACGGTAAGGCAATCCCGTTATTAAGCCAAGTGAGCATTGCAGAAATCACGAGTTACATGCAAAATGTTTTGCTACGCGACACCGATCAGATGAGCATGGCAGTAGCATTAGAGGTACGAGTACCCTTTCTCGATTATCAATTAGTAGAATATGTGTTAGGAATCTCGGACGAATACAAAAAGCCCATCATTCCCAAAAAATTATTGGTAGATAGCTTAGGCACTTTACTTCCACCTGAGGTGGTACATCGACCGAAGATGGGATTCGTATTCCCTTGGGAAGTTTGGTTACGAAAAGAACTGAAGCCCTTGTGTGAGCAATCCATTCAAAATTTAGCAAAGCGAGATTTCATTCAGGGTGACTATCTGTTAGATACTTGGAGTCGCTTTCAAAAAGGAGATAAGCAGGTGCGCTGGCTCGACATGTGGTTATGTACAGTGTTAGAAAATTGGATGGAAAAGAACCAGATCAATTCCTGATCTTTGCAAAAGTGAATCAAAAGAAAAAAATATTAATATTCGTAGACTGGTATTTACCGGGATACAAAGCGGGTGGTCCCATTCGATCTATTGCAAATATGTATAGTCAATTAAAAAATGATTATGACTTTCGAATTATCACTTCAGATATAGATTTACACGAAACAACTCCGTATGCGAATATCATCAGTGATCGATGGACGAAAGGCCCGGATGGATGCGACGTATTGTATTTATCACAAGCAAAACGAAATTACAAGGAGATCGTAAAGATTATAAAAGAAGAGCGTGCCGATTTCATTTATCTCAATTCGGTATTTTCAAAAGTATTTACCATTTTTCCATTACTTGCACGAAAGCGACACTTCCCTGTTCGTAAAGTAATTTTGGCTCCTCGAGGTATGTTAGGACAAGGTGCTTTGCAAATTAAATCTGCAAAGAAAAAAGTCTTCTTAACATGGATGAAAGTAACTGGACTCTGTTCAACAATCCGATGGCATGCCTCTTCTACTTCTGAAGAAGCAGAAATAAAAAAGATCTTTGGTAAAAGTGCATCCACAAAAGTAGCTTTGAATTTAAGTGAAGGAAGAGAAATCAAACCCGTCAAAAAAGTAAAGAAACCGGGAGAAATGAAAATTGCATTTCTATCGAGGATCTCATTCAAAAAAAACTTAGAAGGTACCTTGCAGTTACTTTCGAAAACATCGCCACAACATCAAATTCAATTTGACATTTTTGGACCTATCGAAGATGCAGGCTATTGGTCGAAGTGTGAATCCATCATTTCTACCTTGCCGCAACATATAACCGTGAATTATAGAGGTGCCATAGCCAATGACAAGGTTACCGAGACGCTTAAAAACTATCATTTTAGTATTTTACTTACCTTTAATGAAAATTTCGGACATTCTATCATTGAAAGTATGGCTGCAGGTTGTCCGGTTATCATTAGTGATCAAACGCCTTGGAGAAATCTAGAAAAAAGTTTAGCGGGATGGGATGTATCATTACAAGATGAAAATAAAATTCTTAACGTGTTACATGATGCTGCAGAGATGAATGATGAAACCTATAATACTTGGAATCAATCAGCACAAAGTTTCGCAAGCAACATTATATTTCATCCGGAATCGATACAACAACATAAAGAACTCTTTTCCTAAAAAAGAGAAAAAATGTCAATAGGAAAAACAGATTTATCAACCTACAATAACAGCTGGTATCAACCGGGTGGAAATATTATTTCCAGAACATGTTGGTATTTCATTAATATTTTATTTTTCATGAATCAATTAAATCCATTCAGTGGATTAAAAGTTTTTTTACTTCGGTTATTCGGTGCAAAGGTGGGGAGAGGCGTTGTGATTAAACCTGGAGTAAATATTAAATATCCTTGGTTACTGTCTATTGGCGATTACACATGGATTGGAGAACGCGTTTGGATCGATAATTTAGCGAGAGTGACCATTGGGAGGCATTGTTGCTTGAGCCAAGGGGCTTTTATCCTCTGCGGCAATCATAATTACAAAAAGACCTCATTTGACCTGATTGTCAAGCCCGTTACGCTTGAAGATGGGGCTTGGGTAGGTGCTATGTCGGTAGTTTGCCCAGGAGTAACGCTAAAAACACATTCCGTATTAACGGTTGACTCTGTAGCTACAGAAACCTTAGACGCCTATTCACTGTATAAAGGAAACCCGGCACTAAAAATTCGGGACCGAAACATTTCTGATCAATAATTTGTTATTCGCATGAAAATATCCATCATTACCATAACCTATAACAGTGCTGCAACTGTTGAAGATACTATCAAATCGGTAGTAATGCAGGACTATCCAAATGTTGAATATTTAATCATTGATGGAAAATCGAAAGATGCTACTTTACAAATTGCAGAAAAATACAAAGACAAAATTTCAAAGATAGTTTCCGAAAAAGATAAAGGTTTGTATGATGCTTTGAACAAAGGAATAAAACATGCGACGGGAGATATTATCGGAATGTTGCATTCTGATGATTTATATACGCATCCACAAGTACTCAATAATATTGTAAAAACTTTTCAAGATCATCCAGATGCTGAAGGTGTTTATGCCGACTTAATTTTTGTAAATCGAAACGACACAGACAAAGTAATGCGCACTTGGGAATCTGGAAATTATCAAGATGGCGATTTCTTAAATGGATGGATGCCCCCTCATCCCACTTTCTTTGTAAAAAAGACAACATACGAAACACATGGTGGATTTAACACTTCCTTAAAACTATCTGCCGATTACGAATTGATGCTTCGTTTGATACACAAGAATAAAATAAAACTAGCTTACCTAAACGAAGTCATTGTAAAAATGAGAATGGGTGGAGTCAGCAATATTAGTTTCTTCGTGAAGTTAAAAGCCAACTTAGAAGACAAGATGGCTTGGAGAGTTAATGGTATGAAACCACATATGGCAACCATGTTAATGAAGCCACTTAGAAAGCTTGGACAATATTTTAGGAGAGCGTATCATCTATTTTTCTATTGATAAAGCATTCATAAAAAATAAAAATCTAAATTACATTCTTGTAAAATTAAATAAAAGGTGGTTGTATAAAAATACAACCACCTTTTTTAAAAGTACTACTTCGCAATAATTAATCTTTTTGAAATACTATTATTGTTAGTTTGAACCTTTACAATATAAACTCCGTTTTGTAAATCATGAATAGGAAATTTAGCAATATTCTCATCACCAACATATAGGTTAGTAACCATTTTTCCAGTTAAATCAAACAGCTGAACCAATTCAATTTTTTCATCAGATCCATCTAAAACTTTCAATTCGAAAAAATCACTTGCAGGATTTGGAGACAAATTTATCAATGAATTCTCTGCTACATCATTTCCTTGACCTAAACGCAAAGCAGCAGTTGTAAAAGGCATCCAAGCCGACCATGGACCCGTCACACCAACAGCACAGAGTTTTCTAATTTTTACTTTATAATTAGTGGATGGATTTAAACCTGTAATCGAGTAACTATTGGTGAGTGTGTTCGCAACAAAAGAAAAATTTACCGGATTACCTGATCCGTCTTCTACTTTCACTCTATAACCCAAGCCGCCTGCACTGGCATTCCAGGAAAAAGTACTTCCTGTTGAAGTAACATTAGTAACAGCAAGTCCAGTTAATAAATTACAATTAATAGCGCCACCACCTGCAACAAAAGTAAACCAAGGAGACCAGCTACTGTGGTTACCGCCACAATTAGATCTGACTTTGAATTTATATACAAATCCACCACTTAATCCATTCACAGTAAACACAGGATTAACTGTGGTTCCGGTTACTAAAAACGCAGTAGGATTATTTCTACCATTTTCTACATTCACTAAATAACTAGTTACACCGCTAACAGGTTGCCATGTTAAAGAAGAACTGTTTGCTCCCATAGTAGAATCTGCCAATCCTGAAGGAGTAGGGCATTGAGCATTTAATTGGTGCACAGATAACACTGCAATCAGCAATGTTAAAATTGCGAGTTTCATTTTTTTCATTTTAATTAGTTTTTAAAGTTCGAAACAAATGTGGGAACTGTTAACCATTAGGAAAAAAGAAAATTTTTAAAACGGTAATATTGATAGTTAAATCAGTCCTTAATTAACTTAAAGTTGAAAATGAAATATTATAATATAGATTTTACCGCTCAACAATAAAAGCAGGAGCACTAGCAATTTGAGGTCATTATAAAGGCGAAAGATACTAAAGAGCCGAGAGAAAATATTGATGAAATAAATTATGGATTTAACAATAGAAATCTCTTAATCCCGATAGCTATCGCATAGGCATCAATCTAAAAAGTAATTTCATAAAGAAATTTAACGGACTACTCACTCGCAAACATCATCGTTTTTTTTAAGAATAATTGCCAGATTACGAATCTAAAATAATTTATTGTTAGGTACTGATGAGCCCTCATTCCATAAAATTGGATTTCATCCAATTTTATGGAATGAGGGCTCTATCAAGGGGGTGAATTCCTGTAGAGACGCCATTAATGGCGTCTCTACAAATTGGATATTAGCTGCAAGGCTTCGCGCCTGCCTGTTGCTTTGCTATGCTGACCGCATGTCTCTGAAATTTTATCGAAGACACAAGCTTTAGCGAAAGAGATGCAAGCAGGATCAAACTATATGCTAATTGTTGCTAAACCTATAAATTAGTCTTGACGCATATGCGATAACTATCGCGACCTCTCAAAGGGAGAGGGAGCAAGAAAAAATGGCGAATTAGTATTGGGATTCTATCTAGAAACTATTTAGATAAAAGAATCTTGAATTAAAATCGAAATGAATGCTTAACAAATAGTAATTTGAAAAATATTGCAACGCTCTTTAATGCTCTGCTTTCTTCCTTCTAAACTCCTTTGGAGTTGAAATAGTAAACACCCTCGAAATATTAAATCCAAAATGGATATCACCTTTTTCCCAACTTCCATTTGTATCCGTGATTAAAGAACGTTCATTCATGCCCAGGGCATTGGTGAAATGCAATTGGAAAACGTGTCCACCAGTTTCAATATCAAAACCGATAGAAAGTGGATTTGTGCTCGTCAATGATAACTGATCTGGTAAATTATAAAAATACTCAGCGTTGAGTGAAAGTCGGCGCGTAAGTTTAATGCGGGCTCCTACTCCTACTGAATAAATATCATGTTCATGAATTGTTTTCGCTACTAAATTCCGATGTATCATCGTAGGCATAATTTGCATACTGAAAGAGTCCGAAAATTTTCTCCCGATCAATGCTTGACCAAAATAAGAAAATCGGGAAGTATAATAATTCTGCCTTTCAGGTTGAGCCCATTCCAGCCCATCCTTGGTGAAGCCCGAAATAAGAATCATCGAAAAAGGAATAGATCCTTTTCCTTTTCCTTGCCAAATCATACGATACTTTGCATAACCATCAATTTCCTTTTTATTGCTTGATCTTCCTAAGCCAATCATCACTCGATTACTAATTCCGAAATCTAATCCAAGACGGATCGTTGCTTGATCTAGCCCGTACGCTTCTCTATGGCCTCCATTAACTCTTCCGAATCGATGTAAGATTCTAAAGTCAAGCACACCCGCACCAACATGCTCTAATGACTGAGCACTGATGACGCGAGTGGCTTTAAATGCATTCTTTACAAATTCCTTTTTCGGTTCTTCTTCGCCGAGCATATCCAAGAGATCATCTTGAGCAAACACTGGTGAAGAATTGATCAAGAAACAAATTCCAAAAATGAAATAAAATAATTTACATCTTAGCATAATTGGCATCGACAACAATTTTAACTTCGTTCGAAACTTTCTCTTTTACCAAACTTGGAATTTCGATTTTATAATCGCTCAAAAGAATAACAAAATCACTATGTCCAATAATTTTACCTTCTTTCACAGTAAACACTCCTTTGCCTTCTATTTCCTTCGTGACGCCATGCAACATCATAGTACCCTTATAAAGTACAGGGTAAACTCCGTCTTTCGTACAATCTATTTTAGCGATGTTCGAGATTACACCTTTGAATACAGCTTTCGGGTATTTATCTGATTCCACATAATTTTCATGAAAATGCTCCATCATCAACGCTTTTTCAAATTCGAATGCCTTCATCAACAAAGCAAACTCAAACTGCCCAGAGGTGGCATCAAAAACGCTGGTAGCTTGGGAATTTTTAGCATCAATTTTTTCAAGTGGAGCATCGGATAAGAAATACACTTTTCCAGTCCGGGTAAAATATCTGTTTTGGGCATCAGAACGCACAGAAAACAGAACTAACATTACGATAATACTTAAATAGGTTTTCATGTTTTAATAAAATTTAAGGGATAAATATTTTTGAACTTATTTTATGATTGTTTGATAATATTGAAACGATATAATTTCCACTTTCCAACTCAGCAGGAATTGAAATGCTTGATTTCACTTCACCTATTGAGTGAGAATCGATCAATTGCGAACTAATCATACGACCTTTCATATCGTACAAATTAATGCGTGGCTGGTCGGCCGCTGTTGATTGAAATTCAATTGCAATTCGACCTTCACTGTTTAGGTAAGCTTTAAATTCTGAAATGCTATTGCCTTGTTCAAGAACTCCGGTCGTACTTGCGGGAGTAACCACTTTAGTGCTATTATAAACATAATCATTATCCTCACTACCATTATTATTTGCAGCAATTCCCGCAAAATAAAAAGTTATATTTCCAATATTCGTAGCAGGTGCAACCCAATTAAAAGTAAAGATGGCAGAGTCAGCATGCATTCCTCCATTTAATTGATGCACTATATTATTTCGAGTAACGCCACTTACTGTTTTAGTTTTAATTTGAGTTTTAGCAGGATTGGTAATTACCAGAGAACCTGCATTTGCATTGGTTGATGTGAGCGCTTCAAACCCTACTCCAAAAAGAGGTCTGCCGCTTTGCTTTACAATTACATTCACGGTATAAGTTTGCCCTGGGGCATATTGCCAATTGTTCATAGTAGAAGTAACATAAATAGAACCGGTACCTGAATTTGAATTGCCAAAAGTATTGTGACAGTCGTCGCACTTCAATTCGCTTGGAGAACCGGTATAACCTGCTTTCCCATTATCACTTAATATACCGAATGCGGTAGATAGCACAATTGCAATTATTGCAATTGACATTAATCTTACTTTTTTCATTTTATGTGTTTCTTTAATTGTGTTTTGAATACACTAATTCCATTCTTAATTTTCCACTATACATCGAATCAATATGACATCCATCAAATAGCCTGTGCACAGTCCCTTTATTTTTACGGTTTGCCCCTCAGAATATTGAGAAACATCTAAATTAGCATCATCCATCTTACAAGTTACACCAAATAGACCTGAACTTGTTTGTAAAGTAAATGCAACTCCGCTGGTATCTGTTAATATATTCTGAATTTTTCCTGAAACAGAAATTACCTTATTTAAATAAAGTTCATTTGATTTTAATTCATTTTGCTCATACAACTGAAATATAGAATCAGCTGATAAATTAGCGGAGGGTTTTACGTTTTCCAAACTGTCGATTGGTTTATTGTATAAATAATAAAATATCAAACCGGCAATACTGATAAGCACTAATAATGTCCATCCTATTTTTTTCATATACATTTAATTCGGTGTTCCATTATCAACCCACTTTTTCACCTTTAATAAAGTGCAATCATCCAATTTATTACCACCTTGTGGCATCTGTGACCAATTGGGGTCATGGCTCATAGATCCGTAGAGTGAGCCATCATCAGCATACAACTTTACGTTTGTATAATTACTCAAATCAATATTTCCGCTGGGTGCAGAGCCACTATGACAAGAATTACAGCTACTATTCAAAATGGGAGCTATAGTTGAAGCATAAGTAACCTCCGTTGTATCACATACACTATTAGTTGGATACAACTCTTCTTCAACATCGTAATAACATCCCGAAAATAGGAGTGCCAACAAGGTGACAAGGATTAAAGAATTGGGAAGACGTTTTAATAATTCCACTATTTATGTTTTATAACTAATTTTAATTTTCAATCAATTATTGGGTGCGCCGGCATTTACCCAAATTCTAATTTTTGCAATATCACAATCGGGCAATTTACTTGTGTTTTTTGGCATGGCACTCCAACCAGCCGCATGTTCCACCGAGCCTAACAATGAACCATCGATGGCAGAGCCCTGAACACCTAAGTAAGTCGAGAGATTTACACCTCCTCCAGGGCTCGTGCCTTGATGGCAACCTTGACATTTGTTTTGCATGATGGGTTTAACAACAGCATTAAACGTTACGTTTGATGTATCACATCCCCCATCACAATTTAAGTTTTGGGCTCTCTGTGCAATCCAAGTCTGAATTAATTGTATTTGTTGATTGGTTAATAGAGATGCTGGTGGTGGCGGCATTCTATCATCGGGATCAGAAGTAGTAATTACATCAATTAAATCACCATCATTAGGATCTCCAATTTCTATAATACCAGCGTTCATCAAAGTTTGATAAGAAGTAATGGTTATCCCGTCCGCATGAGATGCCGCATCATGACAACCAGGTTGAGCGCAGTTTGCAATTAAGAAAGGTAATATTTGCATATTAAAATATACAGAATCACTATCGCAAGG
>JBJXGU010000044.1:0-7633 GCA_046160245.1 Bacteroidia bacterium | reverse complement strand
CAGGTTTTTGCAAAACCGTTACAGTACCAGCATTAATAGACTGCTGACATCCGTTTGTATAACTTACATTTAATGTAACTGGAAAGAGACCGCTATCTAAATAAGAGTGGAAAATTGTGGAACCTGTACTTGTCAACCCATTTCCTAAATCCCAGCTATAAAGTGAATTTGAATAATAAGTAGATACTAATGAAACTAAATGTGGTTTACATCCAGTATCATCACTAATAACTACATTTGGAATTGGATTCCATTTTAAATGAATTTTCGTATTTAGTGGTGAAGAACTCGAACATCCATTTGCACTTATCATGTTCAATTGAACTTGAAAATAACCAGTATCAGCATAAACATGTGAAAGATTTTGCAAACTTGAAGTAAAGCCGTCTCCAAAGTCCCAAGTCCAACTTGTTGCATTATTAATTTGAGATCCGAATTGAAATTGAAATTGATGGTCACAACTTACAGTATCATTCACCGTTAAGATTGCTGTTGGGGAAGGATAAATTGTAATTAAATTGTTCTTAGCAATCAAATTACTACAACCATATTGTATACTATAAACCACCAAGGTTACATTAAAAGTACCCGGTATATTGTAAATATGTTGTGGATTTAATAGGTTACTCGTTGTTCCATCTCCAAAATCCCAAACACAAGAATCGAATAAAGTGGATTGATTTTGAAAATCAAAAACTTGTGTACCTTGACAACCTGTATTTATTGAAACACTAAAATTAGCTATCGGTTTTGGATTCACCGTAATTTGTGTTGATGTTGTGCTTGTCAAACCATTTGCACTAGTAGCAGTAAGACTAACCGCATAAACACCAGGCAAAGTGAAAACATTTCCAGGATTTGCAATTACTGAAGTATTTCCATTTCCAAAATTCCACTGGTATGAAATTGCATTGCTTGACGTATTTGTAAATTGAACATTAAATGGAACACAACCTTGGGTATTGGGTACAGTAAAAGAAGCTATCGGAGATTGTCCAAACGCAGTACTTGTGACAATTAAAAGCATCACAAATATCAAACTCAACACCATAAGGGCGCTCTTAAATATCTTAAGTAGATCTTTGTACAAAATCATATGACATTCATACGACAGGTAAATCATTTAGTTCTATTATATGCACTAATTTAAGTTCTGATTGATAAGTCATTGCATAAATTACCCTCAACTATTTCAAACGCAAGATTCTTTGATTTTAAAATACTTTAAAAGCTTAAAATTAAGTTAACACATTGATTATCCGACATATTCACAATGGACCTAGTTAAGTATTACCTTTGCACTCTATTAAAATGAAGTAAGAAAATAGAATGAATTTATCAGAAGAAGAATGGGTTGAGGTTTATGGAGCAAGAGTTCATAATCTTCAAAATATAGATATACAATTTCCAAGAAATAAACTGGTTGTACTAACAGGATTAAGTGGCAGCGGTAAGAGTTCATTAGCCTTTGATACTATTTATGCAGAAGGTCAAAGGAGATACATGGAAACATTTTCTGCGTATGCGCGCCAATTTTTGGGAAATATGGAAAGACCCGACGTGGATAAAATAAAAGGATTGAGTCCGGTAATTTCCATTGAACAAAAAACAACGAATACCAATCCACGTTCAACGGTGGGAACGATCACTGAAATTTATGATTTTCTACGTTTGCTTTTTGCACGCGCTTCCGATGCCTACTCCTATTTATCTGGAGAAAAAATGATTCGGATGACCGATGATCAAATTAGAGATTTGATTATTCAGGAATATGATGGAAAAAGTATTTTATTGTTATCTCCTGTAGTCAAAGGAAGAAAGGGGCATTATCGAGAATTATTTCAACAAATTGCTCAGCAAGGGTTTTTAAGAGTACGTATTGATGGTGAACTCATAGAAATAAAAAAAGGGTTGCAGGCAGATCGTTACAAAACACATAATATTGAAATCGTGATTGACAGAATAGTAGTGAATGAAGAGAATGCCGTCAGAGTTTTTGAGAGTATAAAAACATCCTTAAAGCAAGGAAAAGGATCCCTGATTGTGATGGATGAAAAATCGAAAAAAGTGCGACATTTAAGTCAGCATTTAATGTGTCCAACTACAGGAATTAGTTATGATGAACCGGCACCAAATAGTTTTTCATTTAACTCCCCCTACGGAGCGTGTACGAAATGCAATGGATTAGGTACGATTCCTGAAATCGACATTAAATCAGTGATTCCAGATAATTCCAAGAGTATAAAACAAGGCGGGATTGCACCGCTTGGTGAATACAAGGACAATTATATCTATAATCAGATTCAAACTATCCTCAAAAGATATGACTGCACCATCAATACTCCTATAAAAGAAATACCGGAAGAAGCTTTAGACATCATTTTATATGGATCGAATGAAGTATTCACATCCGAAAAAGATCTTGCCGCGGGCAATTCGGTGGGATTAGGAATCAGTTTTGAAGGTGTAGCAAGTTTCATTTCTGCGCAATTGGAAGACGAAACATCATCACATAAATTAAAAAAATGGGCTTTCGGTTTTATGACACACAAGGAGTGTCCAACTTGCTTTGGAGCCCGACTCAAAAAAGAATCTCTTCAATTTAAAATTGACGAAAAAAATATTGCTGATCTAGCCCATCTCGACATCTTAGATCTACATGAATGGAGTAAAAATGTAGAGAAAAGATTAAGTGGAAAACAAAAGACCATTGGCAAAGAAATTCTAAAAGAAATCAATAAACGAATTCAATTTTTAATTGACGTAGGTTTAGATTACCTTACTTTAAACCGATCCTCGCGATCACTTTCAGGAGGAGAAACACAGCGTATTCGATTAGCCACTCAAATAGGTTCTCAATTGGTGGGAGTGATGTACATTTTGGATGAACCCAGCATTGGATTACATCAAAGAGACAACGCACGTCTCATTCAATCGTTGCGTGAATTAAGAGATTTAGGAAATTCTGTAATTGTTGTTGAACACGACAAAGAAACCATCCTGGCTGCAGATTACGTGATCGACCTTGGACCCGGGGCAGGATTACATGGAGGAAGAGTAGTTTCGGCAGGTACTGCGAAAGAAGTAAGTGCCGCCCCTACGCTAACGGGAAAATATTTATCTGGTGAACTCAACGTGCATCGCACGAAACGCAGAAAAGGAAACGGAAAATTGCTCAAGCTTACCGGCGCATCAGGAAATAATTTAAAAAATGTAGATGTAGAATTTCCCTTGGGTGTTTTTACATGTGTAACCGGAGTTTCAGGGAGTGGGAAATCCACATTAATCAATGAAACTCTTTATCCTATACTCAACCAACATTTTTATCGCTCACAAACGAAACCACTAAAATATAAATCGTTTAAAGGCATAGAGCATTTAGATAAAGTAATAGAAATTGATCAAAGTCCCATTGGACGAACACCACGCTCCAACCCTGCCACTTACACCGGGGTATTTAGCGATATTCGAAATCTGTATTCTAATTTAAATGAATCCAAAGTTCGTGGATATCCTCCCGGGTGGTTCTCGTTTAATGTTAAAGGTGGGCGATGTGAAAATTGCCAAGGAGCCGGAATGCGAACTATCGAAATGAATTTTTTACCCGACGTGTATGTACTATGCGAAACGTGCAACGGAAAAAGATACAACCGAGAAATTTTAGAGATCCGCTACAGGGGCAAATCGATTAATGATATACTCAATATGAGCATTGAACAAGCTGTGGATTTCTTTGAAAACATGCCCAATATTCTGCACAAAATTAAAACCCTTAAAGATGTTGGGCTGGGGTATCTAACTTTAGGACAACAAAGCACAACGCTCTCGGGAGGCGAAGCACAACGCGTTAAACTTGCATCAGAATTATCGAAAAGAGATACAGGAAATACCTTTTACATATTAGATGAACCTACCACAGGATTACATTTTGATGATGTTCGAATTTTGTTGGAAGTACTTGACAAATTAGTAGAGAAAGGAAATACGGTATTAGTGATAGAACATAATATGGATGTAATTGCGTATGCCGATCATATTATTGATTTAGGACCGGAAGGAGGATCCAGAGGTGGAAATATTTTATGTTATGGAACTCCGGAACAAGTAATAAAAAACAAAAATTCCATTACTGCTCACTACCTTAAAAAAGAAATGCATTCATAACATAACTTTATATAAAAAACATCGTTTAATACCATCTAACAGTAATACTATGAATGCTGACGACGCTAAAATAAGAAGAGCATTTACCGAAAAAGATTGGCAAGAAATAAAAGCCCAAGACACCTGGCAAATATTTAAAATCATGGCCGAGTTTGTTGAGGGTTTTGAAAAAATGAGTAGAATAGGACCTTGCGTTTCGATTTTTGGTTCTGCCCGAACTGCCGTTGATTCCAAGTATTATCTATTAGCGGAAGAAATTGCCCACAAACTTACTTTAGAAGGATATGGCATCATTACTGGTGGCGGACCAGGAATTATGGAAGCTGCGAATAAAGGAGCGCAGAAATCAAATGGGAAGTCGGTAGGATTAAATATTAAACTACCTTTTGAGCAGGCACCTAATCCATTTATTGATTACGATAAAAGCATCACCTTTGATTACTTCTTTGTAAGAAAATTAATGTTCATCAAATACGCACAGGGCTTTGTGGTATTACCTGGAGGATTTGGCACTATGGATGAACTCTTCGAATCACTTACGCTTATTCAAACCAGAAAGATAGGTCGATTTCCGATTATTTTAGTTGGCAAATCTTATTGGTCGGGATTGCTAGCATGGATAAAAGAAGTCTTAGTAACAGAAAAATACATCAATCCTGAAGATTTAAATTTATTTAGCGTAGTAGATTCGGCTGAAGAAGCAGTAAATGCGATTGATTCCTTTTATTCCAAATATCTACTTAAGCCAAATTTTTAAATTAGAAACGAAATAATTTGAAAACGTCTTACATTATTTTTTGTAAGAATCTTGTCGTTTTAGATCAATTTTAAACCCCCACCTTACTGGCATTGCGAAACAATTGCATCGAGAATAAAGTAAAAATCGATAGCAAATTGTGTAACAATGCAAATCGAACAAAAGAAGTGGACTCCTGAAAATACATGGGAAACACTCCGCAGCGACTTAAGGGAAAGTAAAGAATACCAATTGGTATTAGTGTTCGGTAGTCGAACGCTTCTTTCCAGCATTGGCTTTTATGAAGAAATAAGAAACTGCTATCCAAAAGCTCAAATATTAATGAATTCCACGTCCGGGGAAATCATCGATACTCAAGTTAATGATGACACCATTTCACTTACTGCTATTCGTTTTGACAATACTCCCTTTAAGACTATTTCCTTAAATATTGATGACTATTCGAATGCAGAAACTGCAGGCCACTTTATAGCACAGTCACTCACACATTCTGACATTACCAATATTCTAGTATTTGCAGACGGACATCTTGTGGATGGACAAAAGTTAGTAATTGGACTTGAAAAATCATTAACAGACCCTGTAGTCATTTCAGGAGGACTTGCTGGCGATGGTACCAAATTTCAAAAAACGTTATTAGGATTAAACGAACAGCCTTGTGAAGGGAAAATAATTGCGGTTGGATTTTATGGAAAACACTTAACAGTTTCCCATGGAAGAATGGATGGATGGGAAGAATTTGGCAATGAAATACAAATTACAAAGTCGCATAAAAACACCATCATTGAATTAAACAACGAGCCTGCTCTAAAAATTTACAATCAGTTTTTAAATACGCATATGCCCTCGTCGGAAGGACAGAGTTTACTATTTCCGGTAAGCATCAAGTCAAATGACACACAACCTTCCGTATTTCGAAAGATAAAGACCATCAATGAAGATGAGAAAAGCATCACATTTGATGGAGTTGTTCCGGAAGGCAGTTACATTAAAATGATGAAAGCCAATTTTGATAGCCTCATCAATGGAGCTACGGCAGCAGCAAAACACAGTGCAAAAAACATTGCCAAACCAGACCTTGCTATAGTAATAAGCAACGTTGGAAGAAAAATTATATTAAGCAAAAGAATTGAAGAAGAAGTTGAAGTCATAAGAGAAGTCTTAGGTGAATCGACGGCTATCACGGGATTTTATTCCTATGGAGACATATCCTTTGTTAAAGGAGATGCGAAATCGGCAATTCAAAATCAATCTATGACAATAACTACTATGCGAGAAACCAAATAGAAAATGGATAAGACAACAATCGATCAACAAGTTCAACATCACTTAGGAGAATTAAAAAACGATGCTCGAGTGCAAAAATTCATTGCAGCTCTGGATGATTATTATTCACAACAATCCATCGAAAAAATCCTAAAAGAAAAGGCGAAAAAAATTGACATCTATGAGCAAAGCTATTCCTTGCTCTTAGAACTAATAAATACACTAAAAAACGAAAGTGAATTATCATTAGGCCATTCCAATTCATCGAATCACCAAGTATTACTTGACAAATTAAAAACGGAAAGTTCGGCGATTGTAGCCTCTATTAAAAACAATAAAATTCATATTGAAAAATTAGAAAAGAATAATAAGGAACTTGATCAATTCGCCTATATAGTAGCTCATGATTTGAAAGCACCCTTACGTGGTATATCCAATTTAGTGGAGTGGATTGAAGAAGACTTAACGGGTAAGGTCAATGCAGAGATTGATCAGAATTTAAAAATGTTAAGGAGTCGAGTAAGTCGGTTAGAAAATTTAATTCAAGGCATCTTGATGTATGCTAAAGCCGGAAAAAGCAAATCCAACCCGGAAATAATCGATACTAAAGCATTCATCAAAGAAATCATTGAATTACTGCATCCTCCAAAAAATGCAAAGATCAATCTTTTGGGTGAATGGCCAACTATAGAAACCGACCCCATACGTTTCCATCAAGTTGTTTCAAATCTCTTAAGTAATGCTATAAAGTACAATGACAAAGAGCAGATTATAATAAATATGGGATGCAGAACGGAAGGAAACTTCTATGAATTCTACATTCAGGATAACGGGAATGGAATTGAAGAAGAATATCACAACAAGATATTTCACCTATTCCAAACCTTAGCCTCAACTCATGAAAATACTAGTACAGGCATTGGACTTTCCATTGTAAAAAACATAATTGAAGAAATGGGGGGCTCCATTAACCTTGACTCAAAATTAAATATAGGATCTACATTCAAATTTTGCTGGCCTGTAAAACAGACAGCAAGCCTTGACAAAACAAAAGTATAATGCAAAACGACGACAAATTGCAAAACATCCTCTTAGTTGAAGATGATAGTGTTGATGTAATGAATGTTCAACGAGCATTTAAGAAAACTAACATTACCAATCCGCTACACATAGCATTTAATGGTGTAGAAGCATTCAATATGTTAAGAGGAACCAATGGCAAACCTAAATTGAATCCAACGCCACGCATTATTTTACTGGACATTAACATGCCCAAAATGAATGGTCTTGAATTCTTAAGAGAACTTAGAAATGATCCAGAATTTAGATCCATTTCAGTTTTTGTCATGACCACATCTAATGACGACAATGATAAAATTGAAGCTTACAAACTAAACGTAGCAGGATATATTTTAAAACCACTATCCTTCGAAAAGTTTGTCAATT
>JBJXGU010000043.1:0-3122 GCA_046160245.1 Bacteroidia bacterium | reverse complement strand
TAATCCTTGTCGTGATCAATGTGAATTGTCGTTTGTATTGGAACAAGAAAAGCAAGTTTCGATATCTATGTTTGATGCACAAGGAAAATTAATTCAACAGATTCAACAAGCCGGAAATTTGGCAATGGGTGTTTATCGCTTTCATTTGGAAACAACTGCTCTTCCTTCAGGAATATATTCTATTCAAGTAGACATGAATGGAGAGAAACAACTGTTGAAAATGGTTAAGAATGAGTAAGTAACGTTTTGGTAAAAATAAAACAGGCGTCCTGAAGTGTCCGTAGATCTACTTCATGATGCCTGTTTTTAGTTTATGTAAAACCAAATAAATAAAGGCTTTAATTTTTTATCCAAGATTTTCGATAAACAACTCCCTGTGTTTCCCATTGCAAAATATAAAATCCATCCTCCTGTAAACCAGAAATGGAAATGCAATGATTAGGCGTTGTACTTGAAACGGAACGAACTCTTCCCAATACATCAATCACTTTTATGTTTTTCATTTCGGATATTAATCCATTTACACATAAAAGATCCTGCGCCGGATTTGGAAAAAGCGTATAGGCATTGGCATTAGTGATGTCACCTATTCCTGTCATGCTTAAATTAGCAATGATGGGAATACTAATATTGGCCAACAATCCTGCTCCTTGTACATTAAAGTTTAAGGTGCCCATGAAATTCGGATTAGGAGCGGCATTTGCAAGCTCTATTTGAATCGGAATAGCTTCTCCGGGTTGAACCGTAACATTCACCCCCGTACCATTTATAAAACTTAATACTGCCGACGGATTTAAATTGAATCCAGAAGCGGTAAAAGGAGCAAAACCATCATTAGCCAGCCAAAAGGTATATTGATTTGCTAATGTAGCATTGATTAATCCAAAGTCAATGGTATCTTCTGGCGTGTCGGTAGAGGTATTGGTATTGCCTACTGAAGTGGAACTAATCGAAGTAATGCGCTCTGTGAATTGAGGATAATCAATAAACGGATTGCGGTTATCTTGTAGTGATGCAATATCGTTTCCTCTTTTTATTTCAATCGCATCTACTCCAAATTGCTCATGCCATTGACGTAATATTCCTTCTTGATTGGTTAAAAAATTGTTGTAATTCTGATAACGCAAAACAAAATAGAACATCGCTCGAGCTACTTCCCCTTTATGTGCATCTCTTGGTTCAAAAGTACTGTTGTTGGATTTACTTCCTCCCACTTGCCATGTTGGATTACTTACCACTCCAAATGGCAAACTGGCACGAACATTATTCGCATTGTCGTCAGTAGGATATAAATGAAACAAATCAGCACGCATGGGTTCTTGAGAATTAAAAAATCCCTGTGGAAAAGTGTGCTCTGTATTAAAACTATAGGTTGCCAAATTTTGACAGTCGGTGCGATCAATATAACCAACCGCTTGTCGTCCTGTATAAACACATTCTATGGTATTTTGCGTGGCACCTTGTCCGTTAATTTTTTTATTGTCGATTTGCATGAACATGAAATCACGACCGGTATTATATCCTAAATTATTATAATTTCTACCAATCACATCGTGCAATGTATCTTTTAATACTTGCTCTATTAAATTTTCGGTGTTATTGTAATACGTTTTACTATAACGCCCTTGACCTAATAAATCAACACGCAAGGCACCTCTATGTCCATCGTTTAAAATAAATAATTCACTATTATGATAAACATTATGTCGAACCTCAAATTTAATCCATATCGATTGACTTCCACCATCCGGAATCGTGATGTTGCCAGCACTTGTGCTAAACGGATTGCTTCCATACTTTGCGTAAAAGCGGTAACCCGTCACCGTTATATCGTTTCCTGAAGCATTGGATATGGTGACTTGCTGACTATCGGGAGTCAACTCGTTCTTGATTCCAAAATTTAGTTGAGCAGGACTCACGCTGAGATTTTGGGCGACAATAAAATTTGTCATTATAAAATAAAAGAGAATGGATAGTGCTGCTCGGTTTTTCATGAGACGACGAAGTTAAGTAAAATCGATGTTTTTTGTATCATATTGGGCTGATGGAATCCTCTTTTCCCTATACATTTTACGTATTTTTACCATTCCATCGCAAAAAGCAGCCCCCAATATGCAAAGAAAACGATTTCTTCATTTTCTATCTACCTTCCTCTTTCTCTTGGTCTTGCTGCAAGGAAGTAGCTGCCAGTCGCAGGAAACTTTAACCTATAAGGTGGTAGAGCCATCTCTTCCTTCGTCCGCCCATCCTCCCGTATTATTTTTATTACATGGATTCGGCAGTAATGAAATGGATTTATTGAGTTTGTCGAAATCGCTTCCGCAAAATTTACTGGTGGTATCGGTTCGAGCACCCTTCGAAAGAGAAGGAGGGGGATATATGTGGTGCGATTTACAGTTTGGTGGTGGAAAATTTATTGAGAATTTACAGCAAGCCCAACAAAGCAAGGAGAAGCTAATTACGTTGATTTCTAAAATCAATAAAAAGTACAACGTTGATACGAATAATATTTTTCTAGGTGGATTTAGTCAAGGTGCCATTACTTCGTTACGCACAGGGCTCACATCTCCACAACACCCATTCAAGGGCATAGTTTGTTTAAGTGGTAGACTTCCCTATGAAATCAATATGCAACAAGTTCCACAAACGATGAAACAACGAACTCATATTTTTATAAGTCATGGAACGATGGATGCTGTGATACCGATTAGTGATGGAAGAGACATTATAAGTAAATTAACTCAAAACGGATTTCATATCAGCGGAAAAGAATATGTGATGCAACATCAAATCACCAATGAAGTTTTAAATGATTTGAATGCTTGGATGAAGACAGAGTTGCTTCGGAAGTAGTTTCAAGTGAATTTCAATTTTAATTTTCCTTCAGTATTTTTTAAAACTCCCTCTCCTCTGGAGAGGGCAGGGGAGAGGCTTGAACATTAATTTGACTATAATCTGTTTTCAATTCGATCATTAGTTTTAAGCGGAGGAAAATTTTTCTCGCAAAGGCGCGGAGGCGCTAAGGCTGCGCTTCACAAAGTGCGCTAAGGTCTGTCTCTAATTAAAATCTCTGTGTCCTCCATGAAAAACCTCCGTGAACTCTGTGGTAAATGAAAGTCTCT
>JBJXGU010000042.1:0-27342 GCA_046160245.1 Bacteroidia bacterium | reverse complement strand
AGTATTCGCAATTTGCAAACTTATTTTCCCATCAAGAAGGGACTCTTCGGAAAAGTAACCGGAGAAGTAAAGGCGGTTGACGAAGTGAGCTTCGATGTGTATAAAGGAGAAACCCTTGGACTCGTAGGTGAATCGGGCTGCGGAAAAACCACGCTCGGAAGAAGCATTCTCCGATTGGTAGAACCAACTGGAGGAGAATTATTGTATAACGGTACGGATATACGTTCTTTGGATGCTGCAAAACTAAGGTTGTTTCGAAAGCAAATGCAACTCATTTTTCAAGATCCTTATTCTTCTTTAAATCCCCGACTCACCGCCGGCAATGCGATCCAGGAACCCATGACGGTTCATCAACTTTATTCGAATGAGAAAGAACGAAAAGAAATGGTACTTCAGTTGTTGACGAAAGTTGGTTTGAAGGAAGAACATTATCATCGATACCCACATCAATTTTCAGGTGGACAACGTCAACGAATTTGTATCGCACGCGCTCTTTCCTTGAATCCAGATTTTATTATTTGTGACGAATCCGTTTCTGCGTTGGATGTTTCCGTTCAAGCGCAAGTGCTGAATTTGTTGAATGAATTGAAAGAAGAAAAAGGGTTAACGTATATTTTTATTTCGCATGATTTATCCGTAGTTCGTTTTATGAGTGATCGAATGATGGTGATGAACAAAGGTCGTATCGAAGAGATGGGTGATGCAAACGAAGTATATAATAGCCCGAAATCAGAATACACCCGTAAATTGATTGAGGCAATTCCGTTGTAAGATGGACGATATTGAAAAAAGAAAGAAGAATTATACTCCCGAAGTTGCTTGGTTGAAAATTGCTCGCTGGTGTGCATATCAAGAAAGAAGTCAGCAAGAAGTCCGCGATAAATTGTATGAATACGGCCTGTATTCTAAAGATGTTGAACTTTTAATTTCTCGATTGATTGGCGATAATTTTTTAAACGAAGAACGTTTTGCCATTGCATTTGCAGGAGGCAAATTTCGACAATTAGGTTGGGGAAAAATCAAAATAAAATCTGCTCTAAAGCAAAAAAAAGTTTCTGATTATTGTATGCGAAAAGGACTTTCATCCATCAGTGAAAAGGATTATGCAACCAAGTTGGAAAAAGTAATCGCTAAACGTTCTCGAGAAGAAAAAGAAAAAAATCCGATGAAAAGAATGTATAAACTCGCTCAATATGCAATTTCTCGCGGTTATGAATCGGATTTGGTTTGGGATATCTTAAAGGCTGAGTAACGATAAAAAGTGGTATGCCTCGCATGGTTTTTTAATGTAGTAAAACCGCTTTTTATTTATGTTGATTCGATTTTTATTTAATTAATACCCGATTCCCATTTTGCTCACTATCTTTGCATTATTATGTTTATAGAGCAATTAAAAGAACTTTCCGATCGTGTCGATGCTCTGAGGAGGCATCTTTGACGTCGATCGTCGATTACAACAAATCGCTCAAGAAGAGCAACTTACGCACGCTCCCGATTTTTGGGATGACCCAAAGCGAGCCGAACAAATCCTGAAAAAGATTAATCAAAAGAAGTACTGGACTAACGCCTTTACCGAGGTTCAAAGTGCAGTAGAGGATCTTTCTGTCCTTTTTGATTTTCAAAAAGCAGGCGAAGCTACCGAACAAGAAGTGGATACGCTGTTTTTAGAAACAGGAAAGAAAATCGAAGACCTTGAGTTTAAAAATATGCTCAGTGGTGAAGAAGATCGCTTTAGTGCGGTCCTAACTGTGAACTCAGGAGCTGGAGGAACAGAAAGTCAAGATTGGTCTTCGATGTTGTTGCGCATGTACCTAAGATGGGCCGAACGCCACAATTATAAAATTACAGAAATCGATTATTTAGATGGCGATGGTGCAGGTATTAAATCCGCTACCTACGAAATTGAAGGCGATTATGCATATGGTTATTTGAAAAGTGAAAATGGTGTGCATCGTTTAGTGCGCATCTCTCCTTTCGATTCAAACGCACGTCGACATACATCTTTCGCTTCTGTATTTGCATATCCCATGATTGATGACGACATCAATATCGAAATTAAAGATGCCGATATCAGTATTCAAACATCACGTTCAGGTGGAGCCGGCGGACAAAACGTAAATAAAGTAGAAACGAAAGTGCAACTAACACATCATCCCACTGGAATCGTAGTGGTATGTCAAGTGGAACGTACACAAGGCGGAAATAAAGAACGCGCTATGAAAATGTTGAAGTCGCAGCTTTATGAATTGGAAGTTCGTAAACGCGATGAAGCAAAGGCCGTCACCGAATCCTCCAAGAAAAAAATAGAGTGGGGAAGTCAAATTCGTTCTTATGTGTTGCATCCTTATAAACTAGTAAAAGATAATCGCACCGACTACGAAACTTCCGACACCCAAGCCGTCCTCGATGGTGAAATTGATGAATTCATTAAAGCTTATTTGATGGAGTATAGTAGTGAAGTAAAAGAACCAATATAAACATTATTTAGAAAATGAACCACGGAGGCACAGAGGCACGGAGATCCACGGAGATAAAATTTAATTCGAATTTTACACAGAAAGAATTAGGAGATCTTTCTTTCAAAATCATAGGGTGTGCAATTGAAGTACACAAACATTTAGGACCAGGATTGCTTGAATCAGTTTACCATTCCTGTTTGTTTGATGAGTTAGAAAATGCTGGTCTATGGGTGCAGTCAAGAGTAAAATTACCGGTAAATTATAAGGGTAAGGAATTAGGCGACTTACTAGAGATTGACTTGTTAGTTGAAAATGCAATTGTAGTAGAGTTAAAAGCGGTTGAGATTATGCATCCGGTTTGTAAAGCACAATTGTTAAGCTATCTGAAGTTAAGTAAAATGCCCAAAGGATTAATAATTAATTTTCATGTCGAAAACATTGCAAGCTCCATAATTTCACTTGTAACAGAAGAATACTCTAGAATTCCAAAACAGTAAACTCAATAAACTCAGTGAACCTCCGTGCCTCCGTGGTTCAAAAACCAAAATAGTAAAACTCAGTGAACCTCCATGCCTCTGTGCCTCCGTGGTTCAAAAACCAAAATTGTAAAACTCAGTGAACCTCCGTGCCTCTGTGCCTCCGTGGTTCAAAAACCAAAATTGTAAAAATCAGTGAACCTCCATGCCTCTGTGCCTCCATGGTTCAAAAACCAAGATTATTATGTCAAACTATAGAATTGAAAAAGATACAATGGGTACAGTAGAAGTACCTGCTCATGTTTATTGGGGTGCACAAACACAACGCTCCATCGAGAACTTTAAAATCGCTCAAGACATCAACAAAATGCCGAAGGAAATCATTCGTGCATTTGTATATTTAAAGAAAGCCGCTGCCATTACCAATATGGAAGCAGGAATTTTAACTCCGGAAAAATGTGATCTCATCTCGAAAGTTTGCGATGAAATATTAGCTGGGCAATGGGCCGACCAATTCCCACTTGTCGTTTGGCAAACCGGTTCTGGTACGCAAAGCAACATGAATGTGAATGAAGTCATTGCATACCGCGCTCACGTATTAAGTGGAGGTGCTTTGCTCGACGAGAAGAAAGCAGTACATCCCAACGACGATGTAAATAAATCGCAATCGTCGAATGATACTTTTCCCACAGCGATGCACATCTCAGCCTATCAAATTTTAATGGAACTAACGGTTCCGGCTTTACGAAGTTTGCGTGATACACTTGATGCTAAGGCAAAAGAGTACATGCAAATTGTAAAGATTGGTCGTACTCATTTAATGGATGCAACTCCACTTACCCTCGGACAAGAGATCAGCGGATACGTTTCTCAACTCGATCATGGCTTACGCGCCATCAATCACATCCTTCCTCATTTGTCGGAATTGGCTTTGGGCGGAACCGCTGTTGGTACAGGAATTAATACGCCTAAAGGATATTCAGAAAATGTAGCAAAAAATATTGCGAAGTTGACAGGTCTTCCGTTCATCACCGCTGAAAATAAATTTGAAGCATTAGCAGCACACGATGCTATCGTGGAAGCTCACGGTGCCTTAAAAACGGTGGCGGTTAGTTTAATGAAAATTGCAAATGATATTCGTTTGCTCGCTTCTGGTCCACGCTGTGGAATCGGTGAATTATTTATTCCCGACAACGAACCCGGTTCATCTATTATGCCCGGCAAAGTGAATCCAACACAATGCGAAGCCATGACGATGGTAGCTGCGCAAGTGTTGGGGAATGATGTGGCCATCAATATTGGAGGTGCCAGCGGACATTTTGAATTGAATGTTTTTAAACCCATGATGATTTATAATTTTCTGCATTCCGCACGATTAATTGGTGACGTTTGTAATTCATTCAATGAAAAATGTGCGAAAGGAATTGCACCGATCAAAGAAAATATTGATCGTAACTTAAATGATTCGTTGATGTTGGTGACTGCACTGAATCCCCATATTGGATATTATAAAGCAGCAGAGATTGCTCAAACTGCACATCGCGATGGTTCAACGTTAAAAGCTACTGCAATTAAATTAGGATATCTTACTTCCGAACAGTTTGATGAATGGGTAAATCCATTGGATATGGTTGGAGAACTTCCAAAATAAAATAAATTATTAACCTTATTGATTAACTGTATTATGTCAACTACCATCATTCGAAATGCACGCATCGTAAACGAAGGAAAAACTTTCGAAGGCGATGTATTGATAAAAGGGCAACGAATTGAAAGAGTAGGAGGGGAGATTGCAACGCATGGTGCAGTAAAAGAAATAGACGCCAATGGGAAATTATTGCTTCCAGGAGCAATCGACGATCAAGTGCATTTTCGTGAACCTGGCCTCACACATAAAGGAGAAATTTATACGGAAGCAAGAGCTGCCGTAGCAGGAGGAATTACTTCTTTCATGGAAATGCCCAATACCGTTCCGCAAGCAACAACTCAAAAATTGTTGGAAGAAAAATATCAACGCGCTTCCGAATGTTCCTTAGGAAATTATTCTTTTTTCATGGGAACAACCAACAGTAATTTGGAGGAGGTGTTGAAGACCAATGCAGAGAATGTTTGCGGAATTAAAATATTCATGGGTTCAAGTACTGGCGATATGTTGGTGGATGATGCACGTATCTTGGAATCTGTTTTTTCACGTTCTCCGCTGTTGATTGCTACTCATTGCGAGGATGAACAGATGATCAAAGCCAATTTAGAAGCTGCAAGAGCAACTTATGGTGATTTAGTTCCGCCCTCTCAACATCCCATTATCCGAAATGATGAAGCTTGTTTTAAATCGTCATCTTTTGCTGTTGAATTAGCGAAGAAGCATGGAACTCGATTGCATGTACTGCATATTTCTTCTGCAAAAGAAACGCATCTTTTTGCAAACAACATTCCACTTGAGAAAAAGATGATTACGGCCGAAGCTTGCATTCATCATTTGTGGTTTACGGATAAAGATTATTTGTCGAAAGGGAATTGGATAAAATGGAATCCTGCTGTGAAGAAGGAAAGTGATCGAGAGGAAATTCGAAAAGCAGTGGTGGATGGTCGTATCGACGTCATTGCTACCGATCATGCGCCACATACGAAGGAAGAGAAAGAGAAAAGTTATTTTAATTGCCCTTCTGGCGGACCTTTAGTTCAGCATGCATATTTGGCAATGTTGGAGGCGGTGCAAGATGGATGGATTTCACTCGAGAAAGTAGTCGAAAAAATGGCACATGCTCCCGCCACCTTATTTGCGATTGCTGATCGAGGATTTATACGCGAAGGATATTTTGCTGATTTAGTATTGGTGGATCCAAATCGACCATTCACCGTGAATCCTTCTAATATTTTGTATAAATGTGGATGGTCTCCTTTCGAAGGACATGAATTTAATGCAAGCATTCTTAAAACTTTTGTGAATGGACATTTAGTTTACAATGAAGGTGTGTTTGATGAATCACAAATAGGAATGCGATTGAAATTTAATAGAAAAGGATAAAATGAAAAAAATCGGAATCGTTTTAATGTTATCTCTTTTCTTTGGTTGCTCAAAGAAGCAAGTAGAAGTTCCTTCAGATGTAATTTCACGCGATACCATGATTGTCGTATTAGCCGAAATTCATTTGGCAGAAGCATCCATTCAGGTTTTGAATGTCGAGGTGAAAGATTCCCTCAGAGCAGTTTCCTTTGGACTTTATAATTATATATTTTCAAAGCACAATATCACGCAAGAACTTTTCAAAAAGAGTTTCGATTATTATCGCAGCGAACCCGCCTATTTTCATGCCATGTACGATGAAGTTATCACTCACCTCAGTGAAGATCAAGCCAAGTACAGTCCCTTACCACTTACTCCTCCTCGAATTGAAAGACCTGTTAGGGATTCGGTCGTGAAACCGATGCCGGTTAAGGACTCAGTTGTGAAGCCAATGCCGGTTAAATAATCTCAGCTAGTCACGTGGCTTCGTAAACATTAAATAAAGGGACAGAGTCATTAGCGAGTAGATAACAGTTAGCGCTGATTTAAATAGCAAAATGGAAAATTATTTTTTTGCCTGTTGAACTGAAAAAGCAAATAAAATTTAAGCTGATGCAACCCTTGTGTTACAAATTGCGTCTTAATTTGTAACTTAGGGATAGTTGCATGTAAAAAATAAGGCTATCCGTTTTTAAAATCAAACCCGAACACGATGAAAGTCAAAATTTACTTTACGCTCTTTATAATGATGATTTGTATGGCAGCTCATGGACAAGCTGTAAACTGGCAGTGGACTAGAAATTCGGCATGCAGCCAGGCGAACGGATATGCTACAGCAATGAACTCTGCTTCAGATGCTGCCGGAAATCTATATGTTGTTGGATACTTTGCAGATACTGCACTTTCGTTTGGAAATCAAATTTTAAGTTGCCAGAATAACTTCGTGGGTACTGATACTGGCTATATTTTTATAGTAAAGTACGATCCGACAGGTAATGTTCTTTGGACTAAAAAGGCTAATGGTCCAGGTAATTCCACCCTGAATGGAATGTGGTTTCCAATCGGTATAAATACTGATTCTTTTGGAAATGTTTTTGTTTGCGGAGTTTTTACGAATGGAGATATTTCCTTTGATACGGATACCGCTCACCAGTTAGGATTTCTCACCAGTTTTATAGTGAAATTTGATTCGTTAGGAAATACGTTATGGGTTAGAACAGGAGGTGATTATTGGGCATCAATAAACGAAGTTAATCTAGCCACAGATTCTATTGGAAATACTTTTATCGTTGGTGATTTTACCGGCGATTCAATCATGTTTGGATCAAATGTAATTCATAGCATTTGGGGTACAACAGATATTTTTTTAGTTAAATATGATCCTGCAGGTAATGTTATTTGGGCAAAAGGTATAGGGGATAATTTTGAAGATTATTGCACTTCTGTTTCTACAGATCCTGCAGGAAACATAAACATAACTGGTTTTTTCTTATCGCAAATGCTTATTATCGGGACTGATACTTTATTCAACAATTCACAAATACCCGATGCGTCGTTTATTGCAAAATTTGACACTTTTGGCAATGCCATCTGGGCAAAACGCGCAGATAATGATACTGATCCGAGTTTTGCTGGCGTTTCGACTCACATTTCAAATGTTGCTTATACAGCAGGGCAAATTTTTACAGATTCCATGGTGTTTGGGTCAGTAGCTATTCAGGCATCAGGAAGCGGAAATCACTTTTATATTTTAAAGATAGATTCATTGGGAAATGGTTTGTGGGGCAAAGGTTTTGAAAATGGCTATGTGATTAGTATAAAAACAGATTTACTCAATAACATTTACCTGACCGGAACAATGTACGATTCAATAGCTTTTGATTCTATAATCTTACCATATCCTGGAAGTGGTACTACACCACCTATCTTCATAGCAAAATTTGATTCATCCGGCAATGCACTTTGGGCAAAAACATTGCCTGTTGGAGCTCAGTTAACCAACATATCATGTGGGTTAGATCAAAATGTTTATTTAAGCGGATGTTATTTTGTGAATAATTATCCCATAGGAAATGATACTTTAATTTTATCAGGGGTGTCGGAAGTTTTCATTGGAAAATTAGATACAGGGGTAACTGCCACCTGCAATGCTCATTTCATGATATATCCTGATACTATTCCGCAGAATTGGATTGTTCTTAACCAGGCGACGGGAAATCCACCCATTAATTATTTATGGGATTGGGGCGATGGCAATACATCCACTGGTCCAACTCCTTCTCATATTTATACTACACCTGGGTATTATAATATTTGCATTTCAATTTCAGATGCATCCGGATGCACCAGTACATACTGTGATTCTTCTACATACATTTACCGGGGCAGTGCAGATAACGCTATCATTTCGATTGATGTAGTCTTGCCCGGTACAACAAGTATTTCTGAACAAACCGTCGATAAAAATTTCATTATCATTTCTCCAAATCCATCCACAGGAAATTTTACAATTACATTTCCTGAAATAATTAATCAAGCAGCCATTAAAATCTATAATTTGCTTGGGGATAATATTTTTGAAGAATTTACTTTTAATGAATCAAAAAAAGAAATCACTCTTACAAATATTCCTTCAGGAGTTTATTTTGTAAGCGTGTTTGATGGAGAAAAAAGTTATTGTAAGAAAATAATTGTTCAGCACGATTGAAACGAAACAACTCTGTCTGATTAACTACTGCTAACAGTCCATGTGTTCGTGACTGAGCACAAAATCTTTTCTTGTCTTTATAATAAAGTGTGCCCCGTCGCGGTACTTGGCGAAACGCTAATGGCAAGTCTTCGACAAGCAGCCAGCAGTTAGAGGCCAGCAGCTAGCAGCCATCACTTCAATGTACGCGCCAACCATTCAAAAAACACTCGATTCCACAATACTCCATTTTGCGGTTTTAAAACATGGTGACCTTCGTCAGGGAAGTATAAAAATCGACTCGGAATATTTCTCAATTGCGCTGCAGTGAAGGCTTCCATTCCTTGGTTCAACGGAACACGGAAATCTTTTTCATTGTGAATTACTAAAATAGGAGTATCCCAATTTTTAATGTATTTGTTTGGAGAGAACTCATCGAAACTTTTTGGTCTTGGACTATCCCACGGATTTCCACCCATGTCTTTATGAGCAAAAAATATTTCTTCTGTCGCCAAATATTCCGATTCTAAATTAAATACTCCGCAATGCGAAATAAATGTTTTAAAACGTTTGTTATGATGTCCGGCTAACCAATACACGGAATAGCCTCCGAAGCTTGCTCCAACAGCTCCTAATTTGTCTTTATCTACATAGGGCTCCTTGCTAACATCATCTATTGCAGATAATAAATCCGTCATAACTTGTCCACCCCAGTCGCCACCAATTTGATCATTCCACTCTTCACCAAACGACGGTAAGCCGCGACGGTTAGGTGCTACAATGATATAGCCTTGCGATGCCATCAAACTAAAATTCCATCTGAAACTATAAAACTGACTCACGACACTTTGTGGTCCACCTTGACAATACAATAATGCAGGATACTTTTTATTCGCATCAAAATCGGGCGGATAAATCACCCATACCAACATGTCTTTTCCATCACTCGTTTTCACCATGCGTTTAGCGACTGTACATTTTTTAACAGGAGCTAATAATTTCTCATTTACATTGGTGATCATCTTTGCAGTTCCTGCTTTTACATCCACATTATATAAATCTTGAGGACTGATCATGTCCGTTCGACTTGCAATGATCATTAAAGTTTTAGCACTTCCCCATACACACAGATCATTGTAGTCAACTTGTTCATTGGTGATTTGTCGTAATTCAGCACCCGCTTTTGCTTGCGTATCAAACATGAAAATTTGTTTAGTAGCATTTTTTGAAGCCGTGAACACAATCGATTTTCCATCCGCGGTCCAACTCATATGGTTCACGGGATAGTCAAAATTAGAAAGCACTTCTCCTTTTGTTTTTGAATCAAAATTGTATTGGAATAATCGGTTGCGATCACTTTCGTATCCCGGCATTTCCATGCTTAACCACAATAGTTTTTTTCCGTCGGGCGACCAGCATGGATCATTATCATAACCATTCATCCCCTCTGTGAGGTTGGATGTTTTTCCGCTGTTTAAATCGTAAATATAAATATCATTGTTTGTGCTGACTGCAGCAGCAGTACCATTTAATTTTTTACAAGTGTAGGCTAATTTTTTTCCATCAGGAGAAAATGAAATTTGTTCGTCGCCACCAAACGGTGTTGTTGGACTATCCCATTTTTCATTCGGCATAATATCTACACCTGCACCCATTCTTCCATCAGCATACGTAGAAACAAAAATGTGACTAAATGCATAATCTTCCCAAGCATTCCAATGTTTGAACATGAGTCCATCAATGATTCTTGCACCATCTGTCTTCGGTAAGTCAGGATAAATCTCACTCGGTTTTTTATCCATCGTAACATCGGCAGCATACCAAATATGAGATAGGGAACCAGCATATCCATAACAATTAATACCACCAGCTACTTTCGATATTTGTGTCTTGTTGCTTCCATCAGGATTCATTTCCCACATCTGCATTGCACCATCTTTATCAGCAGCCATGAACCCAATCTTTTTCCCATCAGGCCTCCATCTTGCTGAATTTTCTTCTGCAGGAGAAGAAGCTAAAGCAACCGGCTCGCCACCGTAATAGGCTACACTGTAAATATCGGCTTGACCTTTATTCGCAGCTAAATCAAAATTTTTAACGTTGTATATAACCGTCTTTCCATCAGGCGAAATACGCGGATCGGAAAGTCTACCCAATTTCCAAAGCAGCTCGGGAGTTAAGGTTTGTGAAATTCCAGCAACACTGCTGAAAAGAAATAAAAGGAATGAACAGATGATTCTCATAATGATGGTTTTTATCAATTCAAATGTAGTGGATTATTTGATATATTCTGTACTGTAAAGGTTGCGCTACTTAAAAAGTTCAAAATCAAAAGGTGATTTAAAATATAAATTTAACAAATTCCGCCTCTCCATCTTTGTCCTCGCCTTCATGAGAGGATGGAGAGGAGTCGCGAAGCCTCGCGAAGGAGGAGAGGCTTGAATAATAGGAAATCTAAAATCTCTATTTACCTAATATCAAGTTCCTCCTCTCTTCTGGAGAGGAGGCTAGGAGGAGAGGCTTGAACAATAATAATTCTAAAATTTCTATTAACCTTGAATCAAATTCCTCTCCACTCAAGAGTAATCCCGATGTATCGGCTAAGAGGAGAGAATCAAACAATAAAAATTCTAAAATCTCTATTTACCTAATATCAAGTTCCGCCTCTCCGTCTTTGTCCTCGCCTTCAGGAGAGGATGGAGAGGAGTCGCGAAGCCTCGCGAAGGAGGAGAGGCTAGAACAATAAAAATTCTAAAATCTCTATTAACCGAATATCAAATTCCTCCTCTCCATCTTTGTCCTCGCCTTCAGGAGAGGATGGAGAGGAGTCGCGAAGCCTCGCGAAGGAGGAGAGGCTAGAACAATAGGAATTCGAGATTTTTTTATTTTACCAATCAGCAAACTCCACTTCGTAAAGAATGTAATTATGTAAAGAACAAAACAGTAGAAAAATTAGTATAAAATTAAAGTTTCAACTTTTTATAAACTTCCGATTTTTCCATTTGAACCACCTTGCCACTCTCAGGATGGTCCATCACTAAATCTTCAATCTTCCATCTTACTAAACGCAAGGTAGGAAAACCAACGGCCGCCGTCATTCTTTTTACTTGTCGGTTTTTTCCTTCGGTGATGGATAATTCTAACCAAGAATCAGGAACGGTTTTTCGAAAACGAATGGGCGGATTACGTTCAGGTAATTCCGGAGTTTCAAGAATTTTCGCCTTAGCTGGGGCAGTGCGATACTCTTTGCCGTCAATGCTAATAGTAACGCCTTTGCATAATCGATCTATCGCTTCTTGCGTAATGGTGCCTTCCACCTGAACATAATAAGTTCGGTAATGTTTAAAAGTAGGATCTAATAATTTTTTGTTGACGCGCGGATCATTCGTCAGTAAAAGTAATCCTTCGCTGTCGGCATCCAATCTTCCCACTGGATATACATCTTTTGGAAATTCATGCAGTGAGCCCAATCCTAATTGTTCGCCCACCGGTTGAAATTGGCTGTGTACGCCAAAAGGTTTATAAATGATGTAATAGTCCATGCTTTTTTAAAATTAATAATGCGACGCTGTTTACGATTCTTTGAAGAAACGCAAAGAGCGTCGCATTGGATTTTGTAATTACTCTTTAATATTTTTTCTTAATTCTTTTCCAGATAGACTTCGGCGAGAGCTCAGTCGAACGCTATCGGGACCTAATTCTTTATAGTTATCCTACAAACAAGCGAGACTAAATTCTTAATTCTGAATTCTTAATTCTTAATTTTCAATTCCACTCTTCTGTTCTTCGCTCTTCCTTCTTCAGTATTGTTATCACCGGCAGATTGCGTTGATGAGAATCCGGTTGCAGTCATACGCTTAGAAGAAATACCTTTTTTCACCAAGTATGCCTTCACTGCATTCGCACGATTTTTAGATAACGATTTGTTGAAACTCTCCGGTCCTGTACTGTCTGTATGTCCGCTGATTTCAATAGTAACTGCTGAATTTTCTTTCAAGTTTTTCGCAGCTTCATCTAAAACAGCTTTATAGCCTTCCGAAATTTTCGCACTCGATGTTTCGAAATAAACATTGTCTAATCCCATCACTGCAGGAGCTGCTTCCACTACTTCAGGACATCCTTTGTTCGCTACTGTACCTGCAACTTCAGGACAACCATCATCCGGATCAATTACACCGTCATTATCACTATCCACACATCCATTAAATGCAATCGTTCCTTTTACATCCGGACAACGGTCATCCGCATCCGTTACACCATCACCATCTTTATCAGGACAACCATTCGTCGCAGGATCTTCTGTAGCTAATCCCGCAACATCAATACAACGATCGAGTGAATCAACTACCGAATCGCCATCTTTATCAGGACAACCTTTCGCACTCGCTACTCCTTTCACATCTGGACAAGCATCTAAGAAATCTGCAATTCCATCTCCATCACGATCCAACGGACAACCTTTCGCATCTACGGCTACACCTGTAGGCGTATTCGGACATTCATCTTTCTTATCTGACACACCGTCTTTGTCTGCATCTTTCACAGATCCAAAATTCCAAGTGAGTCCAAGACTATGCATCAAAAATGCATCGTTATTATCTTTCGCTTCACCATCACGAGTGTCATGATCGGTGTATGCAAACGTCTCTTGAATTAATAAATTTAATTGAGGGGTGATGCTTATTTTTAAACCGGCACCGAAAGGAATAAATAAATCTACTCCCGGATTTTTTAATTTATTCAAGGAGCTTATTCCAACTCCTACCAAAGCATAAGGATTCACTTTAAAACGCTCTTCTTTAAATAAACTCACCCGCATATGTGCGTTCCACTGAAATTGGTCCGCCTTAAAATTCTTATATGCATTATCATGATATCCAATAGTGCCTACTGTTGTGTTCATCGAAAAATCAAAATGGGGATTCACATACCACGATGCAGATAATCCAATGTGCACATGATCTTTTTGCGCTCTGTTATTGTAAAATCCTTGGCCTAAATCACCATTGTATTGTGTAAGTCCGCCCCAAAGCCCCAATGCAAATTTGCGATCTGCATTTTGTGCCAATAGCAAGCCTGGTAAAGCAATGAGTAGGAGAAGCGGAGTAAGAATTTTTTTCATAATATGGATTTGTACCCCTTTCGATAAGGGACTGCAAAGGTAACTTGATAGATCAAATTAGGGTAGACTTTGTCCATCTTTATTTTAAAATTGATGTTAATTTATTGAGGAAATTCTTTAAATTTGTGGTTCGTTCTTAATTATAGCTTATCAAGAAAGGTGGAGGGACTGTGCCCTATGAAGCCTTGGCAACCCTTGGATTTTAATAATGGATTGTATATCAATACTATACAGTTTCGATCAGCGAGTTATCCTCTATGATTTCATTAATTAATTCTCAGAAGGTGCCACATCCAGTCTCGTCTTTAAATAGATGAGAACAGATAAGTACCAGAGGATCTTAACCATTTTATAAAAAATTACGTATAAATCTCTTCTGGCTACAGGAAGGGATTTTTTCTTTTCCGGTTGCTCTGAAAAAAAAATAATATGAAGATACATCCAATTCGTCAGCAGTTAGAAAAGCGCATCCTTGTCATCGACGGTGCTATGGGAACCATGATTCAGCGATATGATTTGCAAGAAGCAGATTATCGTGGAACTCGTTTTGCCGATTGGCCCCACGACCTGAAAGGAAATAATGATTTGCTATCATTGACGCAACAAAAAATTATTCGTGATATTCATATTGCTTATTTGGAAGCAGGCGCTGATATCATTGAAACAAATACTTTTAATGCACAACGTATTTCTCTTGCTGATTATAAGATGGAATCATTGTCGTATGAGTTGAATTTAGAGTCCGCGAAAATTGCGAAGCAAGCTGTGCAAGAATGGATGGTGAAAAATCCTACTGGCGGACCTAAGTTTATCGCAGGAGCACTTGGCCCAACTAACCGTACTGCCTCTTTAAGTCCCGATGTAAATGATCCCGGTTTTCGGGCAGTAAGTTTTGATGATTTAGTGGAAGCCTATTCGGAACAAATAAAAGGTTTGTTAGATGGTGGTGTAGATGTATTATTGATTGAAACTATTTTTGATACACTGAATGCAAAAGCTGCGTTGTATGCGATACAAACAGAATTAGAAGAAAGAGATATTAAAATGCCAGTGATGGTTTCGGGAACGATTACCGATGCCAGTGGACGTACATTAAGTGGGCAAACTGTTGAAGCATTTTTGAATTCCATTTCTCATGTGGATCTACTTAGTGTTGGATTGAATTGTGCACTAGGAGCAGAGGAAATGCGCCCCCATCTTGAAGAGTTGAGTGAGAAAGCACCGTTTTATATTAGTGCTTACCCAAATGCAGGACTTCCGAATCAGTTTGGTGAATACGATGAAACGCCGCATCACATGGGGCATCAAATAAAAGATTTTTTAACCAGTGGATTTTTGAATATTGTTGGAGGATGTTGCGGTACGACACCTGAACATATTGCAGAAATTGCAAAGCTGGCGAAGCAATGTCCACCTCGACCTATTCCCACTGCGGATACCCTTATGCATTTGAGCGGACTCGAAGCGGTAACCATGCGACCCGACAGTAATTTTATGAATGTTGGGGAGCGTACTAACGTTACGGGTAGCCGAAAATTTGCGAAGTTGATTATTGATGGTAATTATGAAGAAGCTTTAGCCATCGCGCGAAATCAAGTAGAAGGCGGTGCGCAAGCCATCGACATCAACATGGATGAAGGAATGCTGGATGCGGAAGCTGCTATGGTGAAGTTTCTGCACTTGATTGCATCGGAACCGGATATTGCCAAGTTGCCTATCATGATCGATAGCTCTAAGTTTTTTGTGATAGAAGCAGGTCTAAAATGTACACAAGGAAAAAGTATTGTGAACTCCATCTCCATGAAAGAAGGAGAAGCGGAGTTTTTACGTCAAGCAAATATTATTCGTAAATACGGAGCTGCCGTAATTGTAATGGCTTTTGATGAAGATGGTCAGGCCGACTCTTACAAACGTCGTATTGAAATTTGTGAACGTGCGTATAAGCTGTTAACTGAAAAAATTAATTTCCCGCCGCAAGATATTATTTTCGATCCTAATATTTTTCCAGTAGCCACAGGAATGGAAGAACATCGACGTAATGCGCTCGATTTCTTCGAAGCAACAGCATGGATCAAAAAAAATCTTCCACATGCGAAAGTGAGTGGCGGAGTAAGCAATGTTTCGTTTTCTTTCAGAGGGAATGATCACGTTCGTGAAGCCATCCACGCTGCATTTTTGTATCATGCCGTGAATGCAGGAATGGATATGGGCATTGTAAATCCCGGACAATTGCAAGTGTATGATGAAATCCCAAAAGATTTATTGACCATCATAGAAGATGTGCTTTTAGATCGCAATGACGACGCTACCGAAAAATTAATTGCCTATGCCGATCAAGTGAAAGGTGCCGGTAAAAAGCAAGAACGCGATGAAGCATGGCGTGAAGGAACAGTGCAAGAGCGATTGACACACGCATTGGTTAAAGGGATTGTTGAGTACATCGAAACTGATGTGGAGGAAGCTAGAAAATTATATCCAAAAGCATTGCATCTCATCGAAGGTCCATTGATGGATGGAATGAATGTAGTAGGTGATTTGTTTGGAGTAGGAAAGATGTTTTTACCGCAAGTGGTGAAGTCAGCACGTGTGATGAAGAAAGCGGTTGCATATTTGTTACCTTACCTGGAAGCAGAAAAAGAAGTAGGCGCAAGTAAGAAAGGAAAAATTTTAATGGCCACCGTGAAAGGCGATGTACATGATATAGGAAAAAATATTGTGGGCGTAGTGTTGGCTTGTAATAATTATGATGTACTTGATTTAGGCGTGATGGTTTCTGCCGATAAGATATTAGCCGCTGCTCGTGAACATGAAGTAGATGTAATTGGACTCAGTGGGCTTATCACACCTTCCCTCGATGAGATGGTACATGTTGCCAAAGAAATGGAAAGACAAAAATTTGATATTCCATTGTTAATTGGTGGAGCAACTACATCTAAAGTACATACCGCAGTGAAAATTGCACCACATTATTCGCATCCTGTTATTCATGTGAATGACGCATCGCGTTCAGTTCCTGTGGTGAGCTCGCTCTTATCGAAAGATCAAAAGCAAGAACTTATCGATCGCACGGATGTAGAGTATGATCGTCTGCGTAAACAACATGCCGGTGCACAAGCCGCCAATAAATTTATTTCGATGGCAGAGGCACGCAAAAATGCATGGCCAAGCGATTGGACAAAGACTTCTAGTAACACTCCCATAAAACCAGGAGTTACGGTGTTGAAGGATTATTCAATTGCTGAGTTAGCAGAGTATATAGATTGGACTCCATTCTTTCACTCTTGGGAGATGAAAGGATCGTATCCAAAAATATTTTCAGATCCAGAAAGAGGAGTAGAAGCGAAAAAACTTTTCGATGATGCACAGCAAATGCTGAAACAAATCATCGATGAGAAATGGATTCAAGCCAATGGAGTGATCGGACTTTTTCCAGCTAATGCCGACGGTGATGATATCATCGTTTTTTCAAATGAAGAACGAAAAACGAAGCGAGCTGTATTTCATACGTTACGTCAACAAACTAAAAAACCAGCCGGACAATATAACATGGCCTTGTCTGACTTTATAGCTCCCCTTTCATCAAACGTAAAAGATTACATCGGAATATTTGCAGTGGCTTGCGGAGAAGGAATTGATAAGCATGTGGCAGCATTCGAAGCTAATCACGACGACTATAGCGCCATCATGTTAAAAGCATTGGCGGATCGTTTAGCAGAAGCATTTGCAGAGCGATTGCATCAACGTGTACGAAAAGAATTTTGGGGTTATGCAGCCGATGAGCATTTTGCAAACGATGAACTCATCAAGGAAGAATATGCTGGTATTCGTCCTGCACCTGGTTATCCCGCCCAACCCGATCACACTGAAAAAAATACCATTTGGGATTTACTCGATGTCGAAAAAAATGCGGGCATTACACTCACCGAAAGTTTAGCAATGGTTCCAACAGCAGCAGTGAGCGGACTCTATTTATCACATCCCGCCTCACAATATTTCGGCTTAGGAAAAATTCAACGCGATCAAGTCGAGGAATATGCTCAGCGCAAAGGAATGTCAATCGACGAAACCGAACGCTGGTTGAGTCCTGCTCTGGGATATGAGCCGGTGGTGGCTTAATTTGAAAATTTGAAAGTGAGTTAATTTGAAAATGGAATAAATTTACTATGTAAGTTCCCTTTACCAATTTATCAATCCACCATCGCGAAGACTTGCGACACCAATACACCATCGCGAAGCTTCGCGACATATATTCTCCCATTCTCCCTCCCGATAGTTATCGGGACTCCCATTCTCCCATCCGCCAATCCACCAATCCACCAATCCACCAATCCACCAATCCACCAATCCACCAATCCACCAATCCACCAATCCACCAATCCACCAATCCACCAACCCACCAATTCCCCCTACGTCTCATCTTCCCAATCCTCTGTTTTATCCCTTAACTTAGATACTTTGTCGAGAGTACCTCATTTGTATGGTACTAAATTTTACCTTTGTTAAGTATGATTCAATTACAATCCGTGAACAAATCCTATCCCATGGGAAAAGGGAGTTTACATGTTTTAAAAGGTATCGATTTAAATATCGCTTCTGGCGAAATGGTTTCCATCATGGGCTCCTCGGGTTCAGGGAAATCGACATTGCTCAATATTTTGGGAATTCTGGATAATTATGACAGTGGTTCTTATACGCTGGATAATACCTTAATCAAGGATTTGAATCCCACCAAGGCCGCACATTTCCGAAATCATCTCATCGGATTTGTATTTCAATCTTTCAATCTCCTTAGCTTTAAAAATGCGATGGAAAATGTTGCATTGCCATTGTACTATCAAAACGTAAAACGAAAAGAAAGAAATAAAATCGCATTAGAATACCTCGATCGTGTAGGACTAAAAGATTGGGCTCATCACGGTCCCAACGAACTTTCAGGTGGACAAAAACAACGTGTAGCCATTGCACGCGCCTTAATAACTAAACCAAAAATAATTCTCGCCGATGAACCCACTGGAGCCCTCGACTCCGCAACAGGAGAAGAAGTTATGAATCTTCTTACCGAAGTAAATCAGTCAGGCGTCACCGTCATCATCGTAACACATGAATCCGAAGTAGCCGAAAGAACCCAACGCACCATCCGCATCAAGGATGGGTTAATCGTTGATTAATTTGAAAATTTTCTAATTTGAAAATTTGAAGATGAGCTTGCGCTATCTCCCATCTGCAAGCGCAGGGGAACACTGCCATCTCCTCGCGAAACTTCGCGATCTCTTCTCTCCGAATCTAATTTGCCAATCTACCAACTCACCAACTCACCAACTCACCAACTCACCAACCCACCAACTCAACAACTCACCAACTCACCAACCCACAATCCACTAATTGTAGAAATGTTCAACAAAGAAGTCTGGTCTGAAATCCTCTCCACCATCCGCGCTAATCGGCTACGGACTTTCCTCACTGCTTTTAGTGTGGCTTGGGGAATTTTTATGTTGATTGTTTTGCTCGGTTCTGGACAAGGATTACGCAATGGTGCCGAAAATCAATTTCAATCCGATGCAGTGAATTCGATTTGGATCAATGGAGGTGTAACATCTAAAGTGCACAATGGATTTCAACCCGGTAGAACCGTGCAATTGCGCAACGAAGATTTTGCAATGATACAGCGTCAGAATACTACTGGTTCAGAAATGACAGCTAGCTACGATGGAAGAAATATAAGAACGCTTAGTTACAAAAATGCGACAGGAGCCTTTACCGTTCGCTCCTGTATGCCCGATCATGATTATTTAGAAAATTGCAAATTAGAGAAAGGAAGATTCATCAACAACAATGATATTACCTCGTATCGTAAAGTATGCGCAATTGGGAAACCGGTGGAGGAAGCTTTGTTTAATAAAGAAAATCCCATTGGTAAATACATCAACGTGGATGGCGTTCCCTTTAAAGTGATTGGTCAGTTTACCGATCCCGGAAGAGGCGACAATGAGCGGATATACATCCCCGTTAGTACAGCACAAAAAGCTTTCAACGGACAAGATAAGTTAAGCGTGATTTGGATGAGCACCGGAAAAATGACAGAGGATGAAAGTGAAAAGATGGTGGCGAATATTAAAAAATTATTATCTACGAAATATAATTTCGATCCGGAAGATCGACAAGCTGCCAGCGTTTGGAACAATAGTGTAGAATACATTCGTGTAATGGAAATGCTAAGCAATATCCGAATTTTCATTTGGGTAATTGGCATCGGAACCCTCATTGCGGGGATCGTAGGCGTTAGTAATATCATGATGATTGCAGTGAAAGAAAGAACAAAGGAAATAGGAGTACGGAAAGCGATTGGAGCCAATCCTAATTCTATCATCTCTATGATTATTCAAGAGAGTGTATTGATTACAGCTGTTGCAGGTTATATTGGACTAATGTTCGGTGTGCTCGTCTTAGAAGGAGCAAGAAAATTCATGCCCCCCAGTGATTTCTTCCTCAATCCGGAAGTGGATTTGGGAGTTGCTGTTTCTGCAGTGATCTTGCTTGTCATCGCCGGAGCCATTGCCGGACTTATCCCCGCATTAAGAGCAGCAAGAATAGAACCCATCGCCGCACTCCGAGACGAATAATTTAATTAAGAATTAAGAATTATGAATTCAGAATTATTATGTTTTAATAGGAATCCAAAGATTAATATGAATTTGGAAATATTAGTTTTTGCAAGTTTCGCATCTCGAAGCCTCGCGACGATTTATTCGCATTTCGCATTTTCGCTTTTCGCATTATTCGCATTTCGTGCCTGCCTACCGAAGCTTCAGCGTAGGCAGGTTAATTCGCATTTCGCATCCAATACTTATTATGTAAAACGATAATAATAATGTTCGATTCAGACTCCTGGCAAGAAATCTTTGCCACCATCAAGAAAAATAAAATGCGCACCTTCCTCACTTGCTTTGGTGTGTTTTGGGGCATCTTTATGTTAGTGGTAATGATTGGTTCCGGAAATGGATTGAGCAATGGAATCATGCAGGATTTTGCGGGTACGGCAACAAATAGCTTTTTCTGTTGGGCTCAGAAAACTTCAAAGCCATATAAAGGTATGAAGCCGGGTCGAAATTTTAATTTTAATAATGAAGATACAAAAGCATTAAAAGAGCTTCCCGAGTTAGCTGTAGTAGCGCCCATGAATCAGTTGGGTGGACATGAGGGAAATAATAATGTCGTTCGGGGATTAAAAACTGGAGGATTTTCAGTCTCGGGTGTTTATCCTGAATTAACATTGATTGATGACATTAACGTAAAGACCGGTCGCTTTCTAAATCAGAATGATATTACCGATAAAAGAAAAGTAGCAATTATTGGATTAGGTGCAGTAGAGACTTTGTTTACTAAAGATGAAAATCCCCTTGGAGAATATATCAGCATCAATGGAGTGTATTTTCAAGTAATTGGTACTACTGTTCCCACTGCTTCCGGGGGTCGCGGAGAAGAACAACGCAATGAAGTGCATATTCCTTTCTCTACATTTCAGCAAGCTTTTAATTATGGAGATGTTGTTGGCTGGTATGCAGTGATGGCTTCAAAAAATATTTCTGCAAGTGTAGCGGAAGAGAAAACTTTGGCGATACTTCGTGAGCGTCATAAAGTGTCACCTGATGATGCCAATGCCATTGGTCATTGGAACATGGAAACGGAGTTTAAAAAAATGAGTGGGCTCTTTTCAGGAATTAGTGGACTAGTATGGGTTGTAGGTATCGGAACATTATTGGCTGGAATTATTGGTGTTAGTAATATCATGTTAATTGTAGTGAAGGAACGTACGAAGGAAATTGGAATCCGTCGTGCATTGGGCGCGCCTCCCATGCATATTGTTCGACAATTAATTTTGGAGTCGGTTTTCTTAACAACCATTGCAGGATATATTGGTCTCGTATTGTCCATCGGACTTACAGAAGCCATTGCCTCTTCTATTCCAAAAGATGAGGGCGGTATGTTTACCAATCCCACCATCGACCTTGATGTAGCTTTGATTGCTTTAGGAATTTTAATTGTTGCGGGTGCCATTGCTGGATTTATTCCTGCAAAAAAAGCAATTGCAATTCCACCAGTGGAGGCCTTGAGATATGATAATTAATTATTGAAGATAAAATAAATAAAAATTTAGAAATAAAATAAAGAGTATGAAACGGATTTTTAAAATTCTTCTTGTTGTGATATTAATTGGAACATTTATTTGGACCATTTGGTTCCTCTATGCAAAATCTCAAAAGCCACCACAAGAATTTAAAACAGAAAAAGCAACTACACTGAGCATCATTCGGAAAACGGTGGCTACAGGTTCGGTAATCCCTCGCCGTGAGGTATTCATCAAACCTCAGGTTTCCGGAATTGTAGAAGCCGTTTATATTGTAGCCGGTAAGATGATTAATAAAGGAGATGTCATTGCGAAAATCAGAATCATTCCCAATATGATCAGCTTAAATGAAGCTGAGAGTCGAGTAAACCGCTCTAAAATAAATCTCGATCAAGCGCAAACCGATTTCGATCGCTACCAGAGTTTGTTTAAGGATAAAATTATTAGTCCTTCCGAATTTCAACAATATGAAATTCGTTTACGTCAGGCACGCGAAGAAAGTACAACATCTCAGGATAATCTTGACCTTATTAAAGAAGGAGTGGCAAAGAGTACAGGAAAAACTACAAATACATTGATCCGTTCTACATTAAGTGGAATGGTACTCGATGTACCCGTGAAAGAAGGTTTCTCCGTGATTGAAGCCAATACTTTTAATGAAGGGACAACAGTTGCGTCCATTGCCGATATGGGCGAAATGATTTTTGAAGGCAAAGTAGATGAATCGGAAGTTGGAAAAATCCACCAAGGAATGGATCTTATTCTCACGGTAGGCGCAATCGAAAATTATAAATTCAATGCAAAACTGGAATACATCGCACCAAAGGGAGTTGCCGAGAACGGTGCCATTCAATTTCAAATTCGTGCGGCTGTTGTTATTGACACGAGTTATTTTTTGAGAGCCGGATACAGTGCGAATGCCGATATTATTCTTGATCGAAGAGATAGTGTGTTGGGAGTGCCGGAAAGTGTATTGCAATTTTCTAAGGATACCACATGGGTGGAGGTAAAAACATCAGCAACAGAATTTAAAAAACAAATCATTAAAACCGGAATTTCAGATGGAATTAATATTCAAGTGTTGGAAGGACTGAGTAAAAATGATGAGATAAAAATCCCAGCCGGAATTGAAGCAGAGAAATAGCGGATTTAAAAAGTATTCGCATAAAAAAAGTCGTCCTTTTGGGACGACTTTTTTTATGTTTTTACTAGCTAAAGCTTAGTGAGCAGCTTCAACAGCAGCACCCATAGCAGCAGCTGTATCAACTACAGCAGCAGCAGCAGAATCAACTGTCTCAACAACAGTCTCAGTCATTTCAGTTGCAGTGCTATCTACAGCAGTTTCAGTGGTTTCAGCAGTCTTAGAACCGCAAGAAGCTAAAGCAACAACTACAGTTGCAACAGCTAGGATTGATGTGAATTTTTTCATTTTGTTTGATTGGTTATTAAGTTTATAAACTTACCCTTAATGCCAGGATCATTAAAAAGGTAACCTAAAAAAGATGACAAACATTATAACTTTTGTGCAAAGTGTTGATATTCAACATATAAAATATTAAAATAATGCTCAATAGAGGCAAAAGAAAGCAGAACTTTGCAAAATACTGGGTTACCTTTCCCCAGTTCACGAATTAACCAATGGGCATGAAGCCAGTTCAAGTAGCTACCGAAGAAGAGCAAATACGTTTACTGCAAAATGGTGACGATGGAATTCTTCAAGTTATTTATCGACAGTATTATCAAACGATAGTAAATCTGGTGATGAATAATAACGGAAGCTTACAAGAAGCGAAGGACATTTATCAAGAAACCTTAATCATATTTTATGAGAAGGTGAAGGATGAAAACTTCGAATTGAATTGCAAGTTAAAAACTTACTTGTATTCAATCAGCAGAAACCTATGGTTGAAACAGCTTCAACATAAAAAGCGTTTCACGAATAGCATCAGTGATTCCGAAGAGTATCTCGAGATTCCCTGGGAGGAAGCAAGTAAAAAAGAAGACCAATACCAAGCCATGCATACTGCATTGGAAAGTTTGGGCGAACCTTGCAGATCCATTTTGAAGGATTTCTATATGCACAGTCAAAGCATGGAAGAAATTACTGAAAAGTTTGGCTATACTAATGCTGATAATGCCAAAAATCAAAAGTACAAATGCCTGAAACGGCTGAAGAAAGTTTTCTTCGATAGTTATGGCAATGACGGAGGATTAAATTATGATGAACAAACGTGAAACAGAAGAATTGATCGAGCGCTATTGCATGGGTCAATTGACGCCAGAAGAATTGCGCATTTTTGAAGAATGGCGCGAAAGTGATGCCGATTTATCACAAGCCATCGATGATCATCGTTTGATTACGGATGCATTTTTAGTGTATGCAGAACGTAGTGCGGTTAAAAAGAAATTAGCTAAAATTCATGATGACATGGAAAGCGAACAATATCGTTTCCAGGCACCCATGAAGGTTGTAACTCCGCCAGTAAGTAAAGTTAAAACACTTTGGAAAAAGAATAAGTTAGTAGCCATTGCAGCGATGGTGAGTGTGGTTGCCATTATTGCTTCCGTTATTACCGCAAGTGTAAGTGGAGTGAGTGGCAATAAACAACAAAGTGCATATCAGGAATTACGTCGTGAAGTAGAAAGAATTAAACGCAGTCAAAAAGCATTAATTAAAGATATTAATGAAAAACAGGAAAGTGCAGTAATTACTGAAGGAGCATTCACGGGTTCTGGTTTTGCTTTAAATAAAGAAGGCTATGTGCTTACCAGTTTTCACGTTGTTGCAGATGCCTCTTCTATCTATATTTCGAATGAAAAATATGCTCAATTGAAAATGAAGGTGATCTATACAAACCCTAAGTTGGATATGGCCGTGCTTAAAGTAGACGACGAATCTTTTCATGGATTTAAAGACATTCCGTACTCAATTAGAAAATCAGTTGCCGATCCAGGAGAAAAAGTGTACACCTTGGGTTACCCTCGTGAAGAAATGGTGTTTGGCGAAGGTTCCGTTAGTTCATACACCGGTTTTGAAGGGGATACCGCCGCCTATCAAATCAGTATTCCGGTGAATCCTGGTAACTCTGGGGGACCTCTTTTTGATACTCAAGGAAATCTTATCGGTATCGTATCGGGTAGGAATTCTTCTGCTGAAGGTGCTTCTTTTGCTGTGAAATCAAAGTGGATTTCAGATGATATTAAGGAGCATACCGAGGAGAAAATTATTCTTCCATCAAAGAAATCTACCATGGGATCTGATCGCGCTGGGCAAGTGAAAAGAGTGAAAGATTTCGTCTTTATGGTGAAAGTGATGAATTAACCAATCATTTAGATTGGATTAGTTTACGTTTCATCCCTTTTTCTGCTCACTTTATCGGTAGTTTAGGCTTCATGTCATTCCCTTTATTATTTTTGGAAGTCTTGAATTTTACTTATGATGAAGAATATTAAAATCTTGCCTTATTGCCTCGTCCTTCTTATGATGGCATTCTCTAACGTCGATGTGTATGGGCAAAAAACCTGGACACTTCGAGAGTGTATAGATTATGCACTCGAGAATAATATTACAGTGAAGCAAAATGAAATTAATTCGGAGCTGAATGAAATTATTACGCTTCAAAATAAAATGTCGTTGTTGCCGAACTTGAATGCTTCAGTAGGAAGAAATTATAATTTTGGAAGAACAATCGATCCTTTTACAAATCAGTTTACCACCCAACAAGTAGAGTCCGATAATTGGTCGCTTAGCAGTAACGTGACTTTGTTCAATGGTTTTTCACTGCAGAATACCCTCAAACAAAGTCAATTGAATTACCTCGCTGGAAAATCGGATTTGCAAAAAGTAAAGAATGATATTTCTTTGAATGTTATTACGAGTTACCTGCAAGTGCTTTATGCGAAAGAACAATTAAATGTGGCAGATGGTCGAGTTGCACAAGCTACACAACAACGCGATCGCGTAAATAGAATGGTAGAAAGTGGGTTGATGGTTCGCGGGAATTTACTGGATGCCACCTCTCAATTGTCGAACGAAGAACTGTCCAAAATTACAGCGGAGAATCAATTGATGACAGCAAAATTAACGTTGACTCAATTACTTCAACTTCCAACACCTGATGGTTTTGAAGTAGAAGATCCAGCCGTGCAAGTTCCTACCTCTTCAATAACAGATTTACAACCCGCACAAATTTTTGACTTGGGTTTAAAGGCACTACCTGAAATAAAAGCAGCAGATACCCGTGTACAAAGCGCCGAGAAGGGAGTCAGTATTGCTAAGGCAAGTTATTATCCGCGACTGTCCGTATTTGGTCAGTTAAGTTCGTTTTATTCTTCGAGCTCGAAGAAATTTGTAGGTGGTAGTTTTAATGGATTTTTACCAAATGGTAGTATTACATCAGGTGGTGATACTGTGTTAAGTCCAGATTTTACGACACGCATTGAAGACAATCCATACAAGGATCAATTGGATGAAAACTATAATAAGGCTTTTGGGTTGAGTTTGTCAATTCCTATTTTTAATGGACTCAGTTCTCAAAGTAATGTAAAGCGTGCGAAATTGAATTTGGAAAATTCGAAATATGCTGCACAGCTAACCCGTAATCAAGTCTATCAAAGTATTCAACAAGCGCATTCAGATGCTATCGCTGCAAAAAAGCGATACGATGCAACGAGTAAAAGTCTAAGTGCGTTTGAAGAAGCTTATCAATATTCCGAGAAAAGATTTAATGCCGGGTTAATTAACTCACTGGAGTTTCTAACAGCAAATAATAATTTAACTCGTACGAAAGTGGAATTGTTGCAAGCTAAGTATGATTATATTTTCCGATTGAAGGTATTGGATTTCTATGCAGGTAATCCACTTACATTTTAAAATATAAATTGAAGATTAATTGATATGAAAAAGAAATATTCGATATGGTTTTGGGTGGGGATAGGTGCAGTCGCACTTATTCTGATTTTAGTGGTGGCAAAGAAAGCGGGATGGTTGGGAGATAGCAATACAACAAAAGTGAGTGCTGAGAAAGTGCAACTGCGCAACATCATTGAAACCGTTTCTGCAAATGGAAAAATTCAGCCCGAAGTGGAATTGAAAATTAGTGCTGATGTGAGTGGCGAGATTACTGAATTGTACGTAGCAGAGGGAGATGTTGTGAAGAAGGGAACGTTGCTATGTCGAATTAATCCGGATCTGTACGTATCAAGTAGTGAGCGTTCTGAAGCTGCTGTGAATACATCGAAATCAAATTTTTTATCCAGTAAATCGAGGTTAACACAAGCATTAGCTCAGTTTGAACAAGTGGAGTTGAATTATAATCGAAATAAGAAATTGTTTGATGATAAAGTTATTTCACCTTCTGAATTTGAAAATATTAAATCATCTTATGAAGTGTCAAAGGCAGAAGTAGAAGCGGCTCGTCAAAGTGTTTCGGCAGCTAGTTTCGGCGTAAATAGTGCTCAAGCAGGC
>JBJXGU010000041.1:0-17038 GCA_046160245.1 Bacteroidia bacterium | reverse complement strand
GTAGTGAAGCCGCAGTGAATGAAGCCGGTATTGGTGGATTTGGTGCTATGCACGCACTCTCCCAAAGAAACGATGATCCAACCACTGCCTCTCGTCCGTTCGATTTAGATCGCGATGGATTTGTTTTAGGCGAAGGCTCGGGTTGTTTGATTTTGGAAGAACTAGAGCATGCACTGAAAAGAGGAGCAAAAATTTATGCAGAAGTAGCAGGCGGAGGCATGAGTGCCGATGCATATCACTTAACTGCAACTCATCCCGAAGGACTCGGTGCTTTTAATGTAATGCGCAATGCTTTGGAAGATGCAGAAATGCAACCTTCCGATATCGATTACATTAACGTACATGGAACTTCAACACCAGTAGGGGATCCAAGCGAAACAAAAGCCATCGGAAAATTATTTGGTGAGGATGCTTATCGTTTAAATATTAGCTCTACCAAATCCATGACGGGTCACCTCTTGGGTGCCGCCGGAGCTATCGAAGCGATCGCTACTGTTTTAGCAGTGCAAAACGATGTAGTTCCTCCAACCATAAATCATTTCACCGACGATCCTGCTTTTGATCCTAAATTGAATTTTACTTTCAACACTCCGCAAAAACGTGTGGTGAATGCAGCGCTGTGTAATACTTTTGGATTTGGTGGACACAATGCTTCCATCATTGTCAAAAAATTTAAGCCCTAGGTTTTGATTGGTCAAACTCTAATCCGATATTTTTTTAAGGCGGACGAGAATGAAAAATTATTTATTCGCTCTCTTCGTTATTTGCTTGGGTTTTATCCTAGGAATTTATCATTGTATAAACTCGCCTTCTCTCATCGTTCACTTGCACTGGAAACAGTAGGTGGAAATCGATTGAGCAACGAACGTTTAGAATATTTAGGAGATGCTGTTTTAGGTGCCGTAGTGGCCGATTTACTTTTTAAGAAGTATCCATTCAAAGACGAGGGCTTCCTAACGGAGATGCGTAGCCGACTAGTGAGTCGCGAAAATTTAAAAATTCTGGCGATGAAAATTGGCATCGATGAGATGCTAAAAAATAATGCAGGTCCGGGTTCGTACCGAAGTATGTATGGTGATGCATTCGAAGCGTACATAGGAGCCATCTACCTCGACCAAGGATACAAAACTACACAGCAATACATCCTCACGAAAATTATTCGACCCCACGTCGATTTGGAAGAAGTGGAAAGCACTGAGAAGAATTTTAAGAGTATGATTTTAAATTGGGGACAAAAAGAAAAGCATGTTGTTCAGTTCGACACTGTCGACGAAGATGCGAAGTCGCGCTTGATCACCATTCGTCTCACCATCGACGGCGAAGAGAAAGCCACCGCCCAAGATTTTGTAAAAAAGAAAGCCGAACAAATCGCCGCCGAGAAAGTGTGTAAGGAGTTGGGATTGCTTTAATTCAGATCCGATAGCTATCGGATTAAGAATGCAGAATTGGGAATTGGGAGTGCTACTTGCAACAATAAAATGCAACAGGATATTGAAGAGATAATATTTTAAAACATGAAATTCGTTTTCTTTAAACTTTAAGCCTCTCCCCAACCCCTCTCCAAAGGAGAGGGGCTTCTGATAAATTATTTCTTTACATCCCCCTCTCCTTTGGAGAGGGGGCAAGGGGGAGAGGCTAGAATATTAGGTGTTCGGTAATCTGAAATCAAACCTTAAGCATATTATCATTCCTATTTCTTGCCTTCACCTATATAGAATAGTTAATTTATTAATTCTAATCGCGAAGCCTCGCGACTGCATTCTAAATTAGCAGGGGGCAAGGGGGAGAGGCTAGAACAGTATGTATTCTGTAATCTAATATGAAACATAAAGCAAATTCCAATTCGTATTTCTTATGCTCGCTATCTAGAGAATCGATAGCCTATTAATTCTGATCGCGAAGCCTCGCGACTGCATTCTTAATCCGATAGCTATCGGATCTGAATTTAACATATTGCTTTCCATAATTCCAAATATTCCATAAATTAGCTCTCTCAAATGAAAAAACTCCTTGCCCTTTCTTTACTGCTTTTTCTTTTCGCACAATCGGGCGGACTCCTTAACCTGTATTCTCTTCAGCAAAAATTTGTGCAGTGGCACATGGAAGAAGAACTGAACAATCCCAATGCTGAGTTTGAATCCATTCGGATGTCACGCAGTGATTTTGAAACGGGAAGAAAAAATTCTTTTGAAGTAAAATGGAATGGAAGGATGTATGATGTAAAAAATATTAAATTTTTTGGGGATTCAGTTTCGATGTTGGCGCTGCACGACACGAAAGAAGAATCGTTAATACATGAAATCGAAAAGTTGATTTGTCATGCCGAAGATCATAATCAAGTGTTGCCCGTTTTGTTGTTGAAGTTGTCTTCGTTAACTTATCTATCAGGTTTTGTTCAAACTACTTATTTTGCAGAGCAAAAATCATTTGCGAATTGTCCATGTTATCTTTCACCCGCAGCGAATTTAATTTCGCAAGACGTTTCCTCTCCACCTCCTGAATTTGTTTGATTTTTTTGGAAGATTGATTATTTGTTTAAATACAATTTATCATTCTTATTTTAAGATGCAATCCCAAAGAGGATGCGCATTTTACATCTATGAAAATTTATGGAGGAATATTGCTTAATCACGAATTAGGCAGATGGAATTATTTATTTAATTATACGGTATGAAACTAAAATTACTGCTGATCCCAGCATTACTATATTCAACGGGTTCATTCGCACAGTCGGAAGAGCCCGATACTTCGTCCACGAATTCGTTGAACGAAGTAATTATCTCCGCAAATAAATCGGAGGAAACACGACGCACCATCTCTCAGCAAGTGCAATTGATCGATAGTAGACAAATTTCGCTTGCTCAAGCACAAACTACTGCGGAATTGCTCTCTAATACGGCCGGCATCTTTGTACAGAAAAGTCAGATGGGTGGCGGATCGCCAGTTCTACGTGGATTTGAAGCCAATCGAATTCTATTGGTGATTGATGGTGTTCGTCAAAATAATTTAATCTATCGTGGAGGACATCTTCAAAATATTCTTTCCCTTGATAATAATAGTCTCGATCGCGTTGAAGTATTGTTTGGCCCATCTTCAACCATGTATGGAAGTGATGCTTTAGGTGGAGTCGTCCATCTCTACACAAAAGCTCCGCAATTTGCAATGGGCGAAAAGAAAACTTTGTTAAAAGTGAATGCCTTTACACGATTTGGCTCAGTGAATGATGAGTTTACTGGACATTTCGATGTGAATATTGGTTGCAAGAAGTTCGCTTCTTTTACCTCGTTTACACATTCTACATTTGATGATTTACGTGGAGGTACAAACCAAAATCCCTTTTATGAAGGAGTTTATCCCGAGCGTCCCTTTTACGTAGAGCGCATCAATGGCGTGGATTCATTAGTGAAGAACAAGGATCGTTACCTTCAAGTTCAATCAGGATATTCGCAATATGATTTGGTGCAAAAGTTTGCGTATAAGTCAAGTGAAAAAGTAACGCATGGACTTAATTTGCAATACTCGAACAGTACCGACATTCCTCGTTACGATCGCTTGACGGATCCCGATGGCGCAGGATTGCGCAGTGCTGAATGGTATTATGGTCCGCAAGAAAGATTGATGGTTGCATACGATATGAATTACGCTTCTGGTGAAGGATTCTTCAACAAGATGCACGTGGGCTTGAACTATCAAAAAGTTCAAGAGAGCCGACACCAGCGACGTTTCAATAGAGATAATTTGCAAAGTCGTACCGAAGATGTGAATGTAATTGGTTATGCTTTCGATATGTTGCATGTTGGTGGGGCTCACTCCATGCATTTTGGATTAGACGGGCAATTCAATTCACTAAAGTCTACCGCGGAAGAAAAAGATATTGTTGACGGTACTACCTCACCGTTAGATACCCGTTATCCCGACGGCAACAATACCATGAATAACGCTGAGGTTTACTTTTCGCATTCTTGGAGAATTAATGATCAAGTAACTTTAAATGATGGTTTCAGAGTGGGTATGACTACCTTGAATTCGACATTTGAGGATACTACTTTCTTCAAGTTTCCATTCAAAGAAGTGAACCAACAGCATTTGGTGTATTCGGGAAGTATTGGATTGATTCATATTCCGAATGATGACTTAAAGTTTTCGATATTATTAAGTACCGGTTTTCGTGCACCCAATGTAGACGACTTAGCTAAAGTGTTTGAATCAACATTGGGTACTGTCATTGTACCAAATGAAGATCTCAAGCCAGAGCAAACAGTGAATACTGAAATTGGTATTACCAAAATTTATAATGGAGTTTCCAGTTGGGAAAATACACTTTACTATACCCAATTTTATAACGCCATCATCACGGATAAATTTCAATACCAAGGACAGGATTCCATATTGTACGATGGCTCGCCCAGTCAGGTAATGGCCAATCAAAATAAAGGCCGAGCGTACATTTATGGATTTAGTTCCAGCTTTCGTACACGACTCATGGAAAATTTGATGTTCTCCTTTAGCATGAACTATACCTATGGTCGAGTTAAAACGGATAGTACTGATGCACCTTTAGATCATATTCCGCCTATGAATATGCGCTTAGGATTAAATTATGCGCACGCTAATTTCAGCTCCGATTTCTTTGTAAATTATAATGCGGCAAAGAAATTAAAAAATTATAGTTCGAGCGGAGAAGACAATCTACAATACGCCACTGTAGATGGAATGCCTGCTTGGTTTACGATCAATTGGCGCGTGTCATATCAAGTGCATAAGTTGATTACCATTCAAGCGGGTGTCGATAATATTTTCGATACCCAATACCGCGCTTTTGCTAGTGGAATCAATGCACCAGGTAGAAATGTTTTTGGAGTGTTGAGGTTTAAGTTTTAGTTAATAAAATGCTTTTGATATATGAGTAGCCATTTGCTTCTTCTAAGAAGAAACAAATGGCTATTTTTTGATTTTGTAGGTTCTGCAACGACAACACTTTTTATTTTGATCAAGATCGAATAGCGATTCTTCAGTTTAAAGTAGGTTTTTATCGCTCTCAATTAATCATGCTTGCAATAGCACTTGTTAATAACTTTAGCATCTAGTCAAATAACCATCAAACAAGTAACGTATTGAAAATAAGAAATTTAAGATAATTTTATGCTCATTTTTGCTTTCTCAGTCAAATAAGATTAAGCCCAAACGGGCACATATTTAACATATTTTCTAGATGTGTTTTCAGGATCTTCTTCTTTTATTAATCCAGCTTCATAAGTGTCCTTTATTATCCTTGAGACCATTGCAGCGTTTTCATCTGCAATTTGAAACCTTTCTCGAAGAGTTGTATTCGTCATTTTATCGTTGGTAATGTATTTTAAACAAGCATGCTGATAGCAAGCTCTAATTCTATCTTTTTTATCCATATCACTAAATTTCTGATACGCATATAATATTACTTTGGTGTGCTTTTCTTGCACTTGAACATCATAGGCGGGGAGTTGATACAACTCTATATTGAATACAACTTTATCCATACCACTTCCCTTTTTTTCACAAATCCCCAATCTTCTCATTACAGAAGATAACAGTACGTTCCGTGATTGATGCTCGTCGATAAATCGATTTGGCGAAATTAATGGAATACCAGGATTTGAAATTTCTATTCTATCACTATAAATTTCAATTAATGGAGTAGAACCGTTTTCGAAAAAATCCTGATGCACCAAAGCGTTTGCGACCAATTCTCGAATTGCAATTTCAGGATACATTAATTTAGTTTCTCTAAAGGCTACTCCAATTACCTCATTGCTGGGTAACAAAGCATTAATGTATTTTATTAGTTTATCATACCCTGATGCATACCCAAATTTCCCCTCTTGATCTTTTAACGTTTTTAATTTACTTTTACCCTCATACTGAATAACTCGGGGAGCTCTAAATGACATAGATTCAAAATCCTCTAAATTTTTTGCAAACAACATTGCTCCTAAATTGGTAATTGAGTAATAATCTGAATGGTCTTTAACGAATTTTTCTGAAATAAATCTTTCGATAACTCCATCTCTAGAACTCGGGTATGGAATTTTTAATAGATCGAAATAGCATTGTGTATCTAAATATTTTATAACATCTGAAGCTGATTCTACTTCAAGGGCAATCCCTTTTTCAAAGAATTCTTTTGGTTTGTTGTTCCATATTTTTTTCTCCTTTTCAGGAAAATCTTTTAATGGTCTAGTAATATTTCCAACCCTAACATAATCTTGCTTGGAAAAGCAAGTAGGCTCTCCTTTTGCTGCTTGAATTTGAAATAATGCTAGACTCTTTCCCTTATATATAGTTTCGAAAATTTGAAATTCAATTCGGGGAGAAACTCTTTGTAGTAACCAGTGTTCTAACTCTTCGTTACCAACTTTATGAAGTGTTGGTTTAAACTGAGTGCCTTCAATTTGAATTGAATTATCATTGATGCCAAAAACTAAGTAACCAAATGGTTCATTTTGTAAATATGCTCCGTTGCTTAATGCAGAAATATACTTGCCAATTTCTTCCTCCGATTTCAAATTGATTTTAAATTCCACCCACTCACATTCTTTAGGTAATTTTAGTAAACGTTCGATTATTTTATGAATTTCAGTTTCTGTCATCCGTTAAACTTTAAACTTGGAACAGTTAAATTAAAATAACAATTTATTAAAAAGCATATCATTCATTTCTTCCTAATAAACAAATAATACACCGGCAATCCCAACCCCACAATAAACAATCCACTCCAAGTGTTTTGTGGTTTTGTATAGAGGAGAATTGCACAAATGGCTCCTGCAATAAGGATGTAGAGTAAAGGTAATATTGGATATGCAATTACTTTATAAGGACGATGTGCATTGGGTTCTTTTTTACGTAATCTAAAAATACCCGCTATCGTCACGATATAAAAAAGTAAACTGGCAAATGTACAGTAGTCGAGAAGATCGCCATAAGTTCCGCTCAAGCATAATGCACAAGCCCAAGCGGCTTGAATCCACAATGCAAACTCAGGAACTTCATTACGGTTAAGGGTAGCCGCTTTTTTAAAGAAGAGTCCATCTTTCCCCATCGCATAATAAACACGCGCGCCCGATAAAATGATTCCGTTATTGCATCCAAAGGTAGAAACCATAATAAGCAAGGCCATTAAATAAACGGCACTTTCACCAAAGATGCGTGATGCAGCTGCTGTTCCCACACGATCTTGCGTCGCGAATTGAATGCCTTGTCCAATCACATCTCCTGCCGCCGCATCGCCATGCAAAGGAAGTAATCCTAAGTAAGCGATGTTAGTGAGTAAATATAAAACGGTAACGATTGCCGTTCCTGCTAATAAACTTAATGGAATATTTCTTTGTGGATCTTTAATTTCTCCAGCAATAAACGTAACATTATTCCAAGCATCGCTGCTGAATAAGGAACCAATAATGGCAGTGCCTAACGCCAATACCAATGCGGTGCCAGCTAATTCACTCGTTATCCAAGATCCATTTATATTAACTGATGTTTGTGCATGCCACATATTGGAAAAGTTTTGTGCATACCATTCGAGATTTAATCCAACATATATTCCCGCTACGATCAAGAAAAGCAATGCAATTAATTTCGCCGATGTGAAAATTACTTGTATCCTTTTTCCGTGTTGAATGCCTTTGGTGTTGATCCAGGTGAGAAAAAGAATTAATACAATGGCTAAAAATTGCGCCGTAGAAATTTTAACAAATCCTACATCAAGTATAATATTATCTACAGATATACCTGGAAAAAATACTCCCGAATATTTTGCGAAAGCTACAGCCACCGCAGCAATAACACCCGTTTGTATCACCGTGAAGACCGTCCATCCATAAAGAAAGGAAGTAACTTTTCCCCAAGCTCTTTCGATGTACACAAATTGTCCGCCAGCTTTCGGCATCATTCCTGCCAACTCACCATAACTTAGTGCTGCCATCACCGTGATGACACCGCTTAGAATCCAGAGGAAGAGGAGCCAACCAGTGCTACCCACCATTCGACTCATATCAGCACTCACAATAAAAATTCCGGAGCCAATCATGGATCCTGCTACTAATAACGTAGCATCCCAAAAGCCAAGAGAACGTTTGAATTGATGTTCGCTGCCCGACTCTTCTTTTTCTTTACTCATTACGGATTATTTACTTTACTATGCTTGCGACTGTATCCGAAATAAATAATTACACCAAGAACCATCCAAACAATTAAACGAATCCACGTATCAAGAGGCAAAAAGTACATCAACGCTAAAGATGATAAAATACCAAGAATTGGAACAAGAGGGAAGAATGGAGTTTTAAATGGACGATTAATGTTAGGCTGTTTGTAACGAAGTACCAATACACCACCACACACAATGACAAACGCAAGTAGAGTACCAATCGAAACTAACTCACCCAATAATCCAATTGGAAATATTCCAGCAACCAACATAGCAACTGCACCCGTTAGAATGGTTGTGATGTAAGGTGTTTTATATTTAGGATGTACTTTACCAAATGATTTTGGAAGTAATCCATCTTTCGACATAGAAAAGAAAATTCGAGGTTGACCCATCAACATTACTAAGATAACACTACTCAAACCTGCGAGTGCGCCAATCTTAATAATAGGACGTAACCAAGCTAAGCCATCACCGGTCGCATCAATAGCAACTGCAATAGGAGCAGGATTATTTAATTGTAAGTAAGGAACAATTCCAGTCATCACTAATCCCACCAAAATATAAAGTATAGTACATACCACCAAGGATCCTAATATTCCAAACGGCATATCTTTTTGAGGATTGACGGCTTCTTGTGCAGCCGTGGATACAGCATCAAAACCAATGTAAGCGAAGAAAATAATTCCGGCAGCACGAACAACTCCACTCCAGCCATATTCTCCAAACGTTCCTGTGTTTTCAGGAATGAATGGCACCCAGTTTTCCGGATTGATATAATTCCATCCTAAAATAATAAAAAGTAAAATTACAATCACTTTTATAACTACAATTACATTATTAATGTTTGCGGATTCGCGAATACCAACTACTAACAAACAAGTCATAATTCCAACAATAGCCATGGCTGGTAAATTTAGAAAAGCTCCTGTTGCAGTATACGATTGAGTTGCGGCGTCGTAAAAAATAGGAGCATTACAAAGCGCATCAGGAATGATGATTCCAAAATCTTTTAGAAAACTTGTCATGTAACCTGACCAACCTACAGCAACCGTACTAGCACCAAATAAATATTCAAGAATTAAATCCCAGCCGATGATCCATGCGATGAATTCACCAAGTGTAGCATAAGCATAAGTATAAGCAGATCCTGCGATGGGAATCATTGATGCAAACTCAGAATAACATAAGCCTGCAAAAGCACAAGCCAAGCCTGCTACTACAAAAGAAATTACAACAGCCGGACCTGCATGTTGTGAAGCTGCAGCACCAGTCAGTACAAAAATTCCAGCACCAATGATGGCGCCAATACCGAGCATCACAAGGTTTGTTTTTCCTAAGGTTCGTTTGAGAGTATGTTCACCATCGTGTTCGCCCGATGATTCACGCATTAAACGATCAATCGACTTCGTTGTAAATAATTTATTAGCCATAATTAGTCTAGGTTGAACAACAAACCTAACAATTAATCACCATTCAAAAAAATAGGATTGATTTAATGGCTTTTTTGTTAAAGTTCTTATTTGAAACCATTTACTTTGTATCCTCTATGGAAGCGCTCATTATAACGATCTTTATCATTGGTTATTTAGCCATTACGTTCGAACACCCTCTGAGAATCAACAAGTCAGCCTCGGCATTATTGACAGGAGTGCTGGTTTGGGTAGTGTGGATCATGATGGGTTCTGAGTCGCCGGAATCGATTGTTGAAGCCTTGAATCATCATTTGAGCGGTGCTTCTGGAATACTTTTCTTCCTCTTAGCGGCCATGACCATCGTTGAATTAATTGATGCTCACGATGGATTCAACATCATTACTTCTGTAATCAACACGCGCAGCAAATCGAAATTATTATGGTTGATTTGCGGAATTACTTTTTTCTTATCTGCTGTATTGGATAATTTAACGTCTACCATTGTGATGGTTTCTTTAGTAAGAAAAATTGTTGACGACAAGGAAGATCGAATGTTGTTTGCCGGAATGATTGTTATTGCTGCGAATGCAGGTGGTGCATGGTCACCTATTGGGGATGTTACCACTACCATGTTATGGATAGGAGGTCAAATCACAGCTACCAATATTATCACCTCCTTATTTATTCCTTCAGTTGTTTGTTTGATAATTCCATTGTTTTTTGCGGGAAGGAAAATGAAGGGTGATTTTCCGCTATTGGTAAATCAAGAGGGCGACGTTTCTGTTGCCACACAACGCGAACGAAATGCCGTTTTCTTTATCGGTGTTGGTGCTTTATTATTTGTACCTGTTTTTAAAACCATAACCCATCTTCCCCCATTCATGGGAATTTTATTCGGATTAGGAGTGTTATGGGCAGCACTAGAATTTATTCATAGGAGTAAAGCAGAAGAAAAAAAAGAATTTTTTAGTGTTTCAAAAGCTTTACAACGAGTAGATACACCAAGTGTATTATTTTTCTTAGGAATCTTAATAGCCATAGGTGCATTGGAGAGTACTCATATTTTGAGTGGGATGGCGCAATGGATGAATGACACAGTTGGAAATTTACCCTTGATCGTTACCTTCATTGGACTTCTTTCTGCAATTGTTGATAACGTCCCTCTTGTTGCGGCAAGTATGGGTATGTATGACTTAGCAACTTATCCTACCGATCATTTTTTATGGGAGTTTATGGCTTATTGCACAGGCACAGGTGGAAGCATCCTCATCATTGGTTCAGCCGCTGGTGTAGCCGCTATGGGTATGGAAAACATTTCATTTATTTGGTACATCAAAAAAATTAGCGGCTATGCATTAATCGGCTACTTAGCTGGCGCCGCAATTTATGTGTTAATGCACCATTAGTCAGAGCGAGAAACAGTACGGAGTGCGGAGTGCGGAATTATTTTAAATTTAGATAGAGCAATACGTTAAAACAAACGTCTTGCAGCTTGAAGCTAGAAGCTAGCAGCTAAAACAATATAACGTTTCGTAATTCAATTCACCATTGTATCTATTGCGAAATAGAAATCCTAATACCACCCCGGCGCATTAATCATTCCTTGCGATTGCAAGAAGATCACTAAAATAATCATGAGCAACATTCCAATTCCGAAAAACGTCATCAACTTTTTATAGCGATTCGCATTTCCTTGTAATTTGTGGTAGCGGTAAATATTAAACATGGCTTTCTCAGCTCTTAAAAAAGAACCTTCGCCTTTAACGATGTAATCAAACGCTCCATACTTCATCGTGTTTACAGCAACATCAATGCGATCTTGTCCGCTAATCATCACGACTTCCATCTCGGGATAAATAATTTTTAATTCTTTTAATACGTCAATACCATCCATGGCATCACGTACTTGAGAATTTAAATTGTAATCTAAAAATACAATTTGCGGAATACGAACTTTCGCAGCGGCTAAACATTCTTCTCCTGTAGGAAAATCATGAATTTCATATTTTGACATTTTAGAAAGATGATCCTTCAGCATATCGCGCTGTAAAGGTTCGTCATCAACAACGTAAACGAGGGTTTTGTCTGACATAATATTTTTAATTGCCTAATTCTTTCAGTGATGCTTCTAACTCCGATTGAATGAGTTCATATTGTTTGCGAAAATTTTCAAGTTGCTCTGGAATTTTATCGAGGTCCACTTGGTCGCCCGACATTCTCTCAATTTCTTTGATGAGATTTTCAGCGCCTTTCGCTCCAAAGTAACCAAGCTGCGGTTTTAAAGCGTGAGCCGATTGACGTAAGCCCGACCAATCTTTGTTCAGATAATACATATCCATCTGCTGTATACTCACAGGCGCACCAGTAATAAACATTCGGATGTATTTCGACATTTTGTCGCTGGCTCCTCCTGTTAAACTTTTTAGGTAACTAAGGTCGGTGAGTGTAGTAGGTTGATCCATGGTTTATATTACCACAAATCTACTATAAATTTTTTATCAATGCCGGATTTTTTCTCTGAGAAATAGAATTACAAACCGTTTACTTTGTGAGGAATAAGTGACAATAAAAACAATATACCCAATTCATATTCAATTAACCCGCCAAATCAATGACTGTTTGTCGGAGTACTGCCGGATCAAAAGGTTTTGCCAAGTGCTTGTTCATTCCCGATTCCAGACATTTGTCGATCTCTTCTTTCACGGCATTAGCGGTGAGCGCCAGAATAGGCGATTTGCTATTGATGCCATTTCCGTCTCTGATTTCCTTAGTGGCGGTATACCCATCTTTCAATGGCATGTGCACATCCATAAAAATAAGATCATATGCTTTTTCTTGAGCTTTATCCACCGCTTCCTGTCCGTTGTTGGCAATGTCGATGGTGATGCCCGGAAATAGATCTTCCAATGTATCCACCGCCACCATCTGATTCATCGGTTGATCTTCAGCAAGGAGTACAGTCAATTTTTTGTCGAAGGCTGCATAATCGGCTTTCGTAATTTTCGTGACTTCTTGGCCAAGGTGATAAGGTATCAAGAACCAAAATGTAGTACCTTTTCCTTTCGTACTAGCTACATGAAGTGATCCACCTTGCAATTCTACTAATTGTTTGCTGATGGTTAAACCCAATCCGGTGCCACCAAATTTTCGTGTGGTGTCGCTACTTTCCTGCGAAAAACTTTCAAATACTTTGTGGAGTTGATCCGGTGAAATGCCGATGCCGGTATCCTGCACTTCAAACTTTAACCAAATTGGATTTTCACCGCTTTCATTTAAAACACGCACATCAATATATCCACCTTCAGGTGTAAACTTAATCGCGTTACCGATGAGATTGGTGAGAATTTGAGTGAGTCGGGTAGGATCACCTTTCAACCACTTCGGTACATCGTCACCGATAGTATAACGTAAAATCGTTTTTTGTTCTTCTGCTTTAAGATGCAAGGTTTGATACACAACATCTACACAATCTGCTATTTCAAAGTCGATGGATTCAATCTCAATCTTGCCCGCTTCAATTTTAGAAATATCGAGGATGTCATTGATGATATGCAATAGATTATAACTCGCTTTGCGCATCGCACTTAAATAACGCATCTGATCTTCTCTTGGATTTTTATCAATGAGCAAGTTTGTCATTCCAACTACAGCATTGAGCGGAGTACGAATTTCGTGACTCATATTAGCTAAAAATTGCTGCTTGAATTGCGCACTACGAATGGCCATATCTTTTTCTTCTACCGCTTCATTCAAATGTTCTTTTGCCTGCATACCCTCCAAAATTATTTGCAAGTCTTCAATTGTTTTTTGGATGGTAGTTTCCAAGTCTACAAAATCAATGGGCTTGGTTACAAAGTCATAAGCACCTCTATTCATTGCAGTCCGAATATTGGCCATGTCACTATAAGCAGAAGCAACAATGGTTCGGATTGGGCGCTGAATATTTTTGACCTCACCTAAAAATTTTAGTCCATCCATAATGGGCATGTTGATGTCAGTAACAATTATTCCAATAGTAGCATCTTCGTTTAGTTTTTCTAATGCAAGTTGTCCGTTTAGCGCAAAGCTGAGTTTAAAGATTCCTTCCTTTACCTGTTTACGGAAACGTTGTTTTACCAACATTTCTAAATCAGATTCGTCATCAACAAAAAGGATATGGGTGGATTGGGACATGTAAATAGAATAGTGATGGTTTAGGAGAAAGTAAAGTTAGTCTATTTTATTGAATGATGAATCCATTCAACTTCAAAGTTAGAATAATGAATTGGAAACGATTTATTTAATTTTTATTTTGAATGGATCGAATTTCCTAATGCTATTGTCTCCTAGAATCGCTTTAATTTCAGAAAAGAGGATAATAGATCCTGCCTGAATTTTGTCCAGGTGAATTTCGAGGGCGGTATAAAAATTAACTCCTTCTACATTTATTTTCCCAAGTACTTTTCCCGATTCATTGGAAATAGTAATGATGTAAGAGGAAATTTTTTGTTTCGGCTTATAATATCCGCCTGGCATATACAATTCAAGACTTTTAGCTTTTAGAAATTCTTCCTTTGTCAGTACACTATCACGAGTTCCTTTTATTCCAATAGCATAGGAGCCTAATTTTTTTATTTCATACACTTTTTCAATAACAAGCTGGTCGTTGTCAAAAACTCGTAGCGTATCAATTCCAACTTCACTATACTTAAGTAAAGCCCGCAATGCCATTCCCGGACGTACTTCTAAAGGGCCACCGCTTCGTTCCATGCGAATGTATTTCCCTGGTATTTCGCCAAAAACCGTAATCACATTTTCTACGCCAACATACATAATTGCCATTTCAGGTTTCGTCAACGATGTGTTGATGAGCGTCGGCTTCTTTTGCGCAAAAGCATTTCCTCCTATCATGAATAAGGAAATAATCAAAAAGAAATATATATGTTTTTTCATTGATAATTTATAAAAGAATCTAACTTATGAATTAACCCATCATCGGAACAACCCTGCATGTACCCAAGTCAATTTGGCAATGAAGCGCAGCATTCCCCAACTTCTAAGCGCAGCAATTTACCAACTTGCCAACCCACCAATTTGCCATCCCGATAGCTATCGGGACGCTAAGATAAAAGTGAATGAAATTCACTTTTATCTTAGCGATACCCCAGCAACTTTTCTTCTAACTTTTTAAAGTCAATCGGTTTCGCCAACAGTTCATCTGCTCCAAGTCGTATCGCTTTTTGGGTATGCTCATCATCTCCATAGGCCGAAATCATCATTACTTTTAATTCCGGATACTCACTTTTTACTTTTTCTAATAATTCAAATCCGGTCATACCAGGCATGTTGATGTCGGACAAGATGAGTGCAATGTCTGTACTACCCGGTTGATGTAAAAAAGCTAATGCTTCTTCCCCCGAAAAAGCGAAATCAATATTGATTTCACCTTCACGAATGGATTTACGGAATCGTTGTTTGAATAAAAATTCTACATCTTGTTCGTCGTCTACTACTAGAATTTTAAATGCCATGGTGCGGAATTTTTAGTGAGTAGTTAATGGAAGTTGAATAATAAACTCTGTGTATTCGTTGGCGATACTTTGTATTTCAATTTTTCCTTGATGCGATTTCGTGATGATATCGTAACTCATGCTGAGTCCTAATCCCGTTCCTTGCCCCGATGGTTTCGTGGTGAAGAAAGGTTGAAAGATTTTATCGATCTTTTCTTTCGGTATGCCGATGCCGTTATCTTTAATTTTTATTTCTACTTGATTATCTTTTAACGATGTGGTAATTTTTAATTCGCTTTTGAATAATGGGTCGTTGGCTGATTTTTCTCGTAATGCATAAAAAGCATTATTGGCAATGTTTAAGAATACCCGACTTACATCTTGAGGAATCACATTAAAAGAAGGTATCTTCGTATCGAATTGTTCATTGATTGCACATTGAAATTCTTTATGCGTCGCTCGAACGCCATGGTAAGCAAGGTTTACACTTTCATGTAAAAGTTGATTTATTTCTACTAGCTCTTTTTCTCCACTTCCTTCCCGACTATGTTGCAACATACTTTTCACAATACGCTCTGCACGCTTTCCATGATGATGAATTTTTTTCAAACTCTCGTTCAACTCTTTGGCAAGATCTGTTTTTTCTTCGTCGGATTTGGCTTCTAATAATTCATTTACAACATCTAAAGTGCCTTCCGAAAAGTTGACAACGAAGTTCAGTGGATTTTGAATTTCATGTGCGATGCCTGCCGTGAGAAGTCCTAACGATGCCATTTTTTCGCTTTGCAACAGTTGATCTTGTGTTTCGCGCAGTTGTTTCAATGTGTTTTCTAATTCTGTATTGGAAGCCTGTAATTTTAAATTGCTTTTTTTCTTGAAAAGATAACGATTGTAGATGAAAGCAAGAAATACAAGTGCGGCAATGGATAATCCCATCAATAAATTTCTGAAATTTTTTTGCTTGGCGAGTTGTAATTCTTGTCGAGCTATATCACGTTGCTGTACTGCTCTCTCTTTCGTGAGTTGCTCTACTTCTGCTGTCTTTACTTCCAACGCTTCGTCTTTTTGATTTAACTCTACATCGGTTTTGGTGATGAGTTGACTTAGTTCCAACTGTTGTTCTGCGTCCGCTGATGAAGAACTATGATGTTGTTTTTTCAGTAAATCAATAACCAGTTCTTTCTCTCTAGCTTGGCATTTGTTTTCGAAATCGCTCAACTTAACTTTAGCATATTTCCCTAATGACTCTTTAATGCCGATGTACTTCTCATGAAACGCATCCGCCTTCTCAAAATTATTCTGATAACTGTATAAAGTAAAAAGCTGCATACAAGCGTCCTTCGTGAGTTGATGTACTAGAAGCTGGTTTTCGAAAGTTAAGCTCTTGTTAAATTCCTGCAGAGCTAATTCGAATTTGCCACGTTTGAAATAAACGAGCCCTACGTTTCTATGAATAATACTATTTAAAACATTTTCATTAGAAGAAGGAGCGATGGAGAGTGCTAACTTAAAACTCTCCATCGATTTATTGTAATCATTATTGCGAAGCTGTAATTCGCCCAATGAATTCAAAGAGATTGATGCTAGTGCCGATTTCTTTTGAGTGGTGTATGATTTGGAAGCTCTAATAAAATATTCTTCTGCTGATTTTAAATCATTTAATTCGAAACTCACTTGGGCAAGTTGTGATAAAATATAATCGGCAGTTTCACGAAGGGAAGTGGAATTGATTTTTTGATGCGCCTCTTTAAAGTAATCTAATGCTTTTTCGTTTTGATGAAGTAAGCGATGCGCCAATCCTATTTTAGCAAAAATTTCAATCTCCGTTTTTACATCTTTACTTTGTATGGCTGCTTCAAGTGCTTGTGAAAAATAGGGAAGCGCATTTTGTGGCTGGTTTTTCATCAACAAACGCAGGCCCAATGCTTGAGCTGCGGAAATTATTTTACTTG
>JBJXGU010000040.1:0-5635 GCA_046160245.1 Bacteroidia bacterium | reverse complement strand
TTTTAGCCGATACGGCAAGTATTGTTTATAGCTTTATGAGTTTGGGATTGAATATCATTCCCGTTGCACAAGTTGATTCCTTAGTTTGCGGAACTACCTCCTTAAATGAAAATTCGAATCAGCCAACACTTTCATTATATCCAAATCCGTCGAATGGAAAATTCCAACTCAATGGGCTTAATGGAAATAATGTTTTAATGACGGTGTATGACAATATGGGAAGGATTGTATGTTCGAAAAGCAACATCACCTCCGATACAATCATTGACATAACGAATCAATCTACAGGAATTTATTTAATTCAAATTACTGGAAACAATTTCAATCAAGCTATTCGGTATACGTTAATCAATGATTAAATTCTTCTAAGATTAGGATTGCTGTTAAAACTCTGCGACCTCTGTGAAAAACTCTGTGGCCTTTGTGGTAAATGATGAACTCTAATGAGCCTTTAAGCTCTATCATGAATTAAAATATTACTTTCTTAGCTATAAATTTTCTCGATCATTATAAACTATCATTTACCACGGAGAGCACAAAGAGTTACACAGAGGGACACTGATAAATTACAAAACAACAAGTTAATCAAAGATTAAAAATAATTCACTAATCCAAAGTGGATTTTTGCGGCTTTGAATTCGATGGGACTATCTTGTTGACTACCGAGTGCATAATTGAATGAAAAAATTCCGAGTTTGGTGTCGAAAGTTATACCAGCACCAAATCCATATGGAGTATCTCTCAATATTGTTTCCCTTCCTTTATTCTCGAACCATGCTTGATTGAAGAAAAGCAAGAGGTAAGAATTCGTTTCTAAAATAAATCGATACTCTATTTTTCCAATTCCATAGGTGGAGGCTAACAAAGAAGCTTCATCAAATCCACGCAATGTTTTGAGACCACCGAAACGATACATTTCATTGCTAAAAATATTTTCACTTTCTAACCATGCACCCATACCTCCAATATTAATCACACTCCGATTAAAAACGGGAATGTAAAAATCAAAAATTAATTCTGCCTTGTACTGCGTGTTTTTTAAGTTGATACTATCATAAACCGCTTTGTTAATTTTCGCATTCCTTTTTATCTCTCGTAATCCAGCACCGCCATTGACATCTATAGAAAACCCTTTTCTTGGATTGAGTCGGTAATCGAGTTGTTGAAACTGGAATCCCAACCCAAATGTATTGGTCCCCACATCTGCAAAAGGAGGCAAGGTAGTCACATTCTCATAACCTTTGGTAGAAATCAAGCTACTTGTTTTTCTCCCAAGAAAAAATCGAACCGAATTATTTCCACTTAAGAAATATCGAAATCCAATTTGTCGATTTAATTCTAGGAAGATGGAATCTCTCTTAAACAAAGTCAATTCACCTTCTACACCCACAGGTAATGAAAATAAAAATGGGTATGAAAATTTCACTTTTAAATCTTGTGATCTTGGCAACGGATTACTCCAATTCAAATCGAACAACTCTGCTCTTCCAAAAGAATTTAACAAACGTAAACGGACATCACCAGTAAGAAAAACTTTTCCTGGATTGGTATTATCGGGTTGTACTCCGATGACTCCATTGAATTGACTAGCTTTCTTTTCTTGTAAATACAAGACAGGACGAGCCCCATCTTTAGTAAATTCTATTTCAAAAGATCTTGCTTCCGATAAAAAAGGAATTTCTTTTAATCGTGTCGAAACTTTTCGTAAGATGGATTCATCGAAAACAGAACCCGGTTGAATTCTTAAATAATTATACAAGTAAGCAGGTGATACTTTTACAGTTCCCTTAATGAGCGCAGTATCTAATAGCACCAAATTTCCTTTGTCAACTACTAAATTCGCTTTCAATTTGCCCTGATCAACTGTTATGCTATCTAACCTCACTAATGCAAAAGGATAGCCGTTATTCGTACTGAAATTTAAAATGTTATTGGTGGTCTTTGCATAAACACCCGGAGAAAATATTTTATTCGGATACAATCGTCCACCGTTCGATAATAAATAATCATCTTCTTGAGGAGAACGGATTTCTATTATTTTGTAGATTGGGCCTACATACCACCAAGCCACTTTTCCATTCAAATTACTTACACTATCCAGTCGCGCTTCTAAATAACCCGACTCCTGAAATCCCATTAAACTTTTTCGCAATTGATTGACGATTGTCAATGAATCCTTGCTATTTTTTGATGATTTAGCATACATCGAAAATGCTTTCGCCAACACATTCTTCTGATCCACTTCCATCGACTGAAAAGACAAAATGGATTGAGCAGATCCATCTGAAAAAAACAAAAGCATAAAGGCAACGATGAAAAAATATTTTTTCAAATTACACATCAGCATAAAAACAGATTGCAACCTCATCGCTATTTCTCCGAATTAAGATTCCACTGAATGGGTGATTTTCCTATCGACAACAAATAATCATTCGTCTTCGAAAAATGTTTGCAGTTTTTAAATCCACCGCGCGCTAAGGGAGATGGATGTGGCGCTTCCAACACCAAATGTCGTGAGCGATCAATTTTTTGTCCCTTCTTTTGAGCATAATTTCCCCAAAGTAAGAATACAATTCCATCTAACTCATCCGAAATTTTTTGAATGATTGCATCGGTAAACTGCTCCCATCCTTTCCCTTGATGGGAACCTGCTTCGTGTGCTCTCACCGTTAATGTGGCATTCAACAATAGAATTCCTTGACTGGCCCAAGCCTCCAGATTTCCTTGGGCTGGAATTTCAAAACCAAGATCATCCTTTAACTCCTTAAAAATATTTACCAATGAAGGTGGTTTCCGTACTCCATCAGCCACCGAAAAACACAATCCATTCGCTTGACCTTCACCATGATATGGATCCTGGCCAAGAATTACCACTTTTATCTTGTTAAATGGTGTTCTATTAAATGCTGCAAATATTTGATCCTTCGGAGGAAATATCACAAGTTCACTATCGAATTCATCCTCTAAAAACCGATTCAAGGAAATGTAATAATCCTTGGAATATTCCTCTTGAAATATGCTTTCCCAAGTCTTTTCAACCAAAAAAGCCTTCATATTGAGAGAAAGAGATGGAGAATCAGGGATTGTCATGCTTCGAAATTAGCTTCTTTAACGAAATTCTCCGAAAAAAAATGTGGAAACCATTAAAAATCAAAAAAATGAATAATAAATAACAAATCGAGAAGAAATACGTTTTATTAACTATTCAGCCTTATAAGATTTTTAAATAATTGCCGATAATAGCATAAAAATTAGTTTATTTTGCAGAACAATTGATAATACGAAATAGAAATGCGTCAAAAATTAGCCATCCTCATCCTTGGTGTCCTCTTTATTGCAGTAACATCCTGCAAGACAAAAGAAAGATGTCCTGCTTACGGTCAACATATTAAGGCACAAGAGCAGCGTCCATCTTAAAATTGAAAGTTCTTGTTTGAGGTTTTTTCGATCTCATTCTATGTAGTCTATTATCCTTTTCCAGCTATTTTTATTTGTATAGTCTGATTTATCTTTTTTTATAAACTTTTTCCTTTCACTCTGTTTTCTCTGCTCTCTGCTCTCCTTCCCCGCTCTCCACTCTCAGCACTCGCTCTCCCTTCCCCTTGTTTCGCTCTATAGCATTGCCTACTTTTGCCCCACTGAATACAATCAGTAAATAATAATTACATCTTAATTTTGTTTCGTTATCCATCATAATTCAAGTAAAAACAAAATGTATTACTTGACTTTGTAGGGTTTGATCATGAAGCAAAAGATCTAGATTACGAGTTTGAAAATACAAGATGGAATTTGAAGTTGAAAAGCAAGAGATCGAACGGTTTTTGAGTTTAAAAGACCATGATAAGCTGGAGGCTTTTTTAGAAGGCTGGTCTTCGCAGGATCTTGCTATGCTTCTTCAAGATCTTGAACCCGCTGATCAAGCCATGATCTTTTCGGCTGTTGATCGAGAGCAGGCTTATGAAACTTTTGAATTATTAGATTTGAATGATCAGGTAGTTTTAATTGGTGTTTTGCGAAATCGTCAACTTCAGTTAATTCTGAATGATATGTCGGCGGATAATCGAACCGCATTACTTGAACAATTAGAAACCGATCAACTCAACAAACTTCTTACACTTCTTACGCAAAAAGAAAGAAGAGTTGCTTTATCCCTTTTAGGATACCCAGAAGATTCCATCGGACGTTTGATGACGCCTGATTATGTTACTGTAAAAAGTAATTGGACCGTGCGCGAAGCATTGGATCATATTCGAAAAGTGGGAGAGAAAAGTGAGACCCTAGATGTGATTTACATTGTTGATGATACAGGATACCTCATTGATGATATTCGCTTAGGTGAAATATTATTAGCAGAAGATCATATCTTAATTCATGATATTTTAGATGGATCATTCTCCTCTTTACTTGTAACCGATGATGAAGAGGTTGCGGTAAGAGCTTTCTCGAATACCACTCGAGTAGCGATGCCGGTAACGGATGCAGGAGGATTGCTGTTAGGAATCATCACCGTCGATGACATCTTAGAACTTGCTAAAAAAGAAGATACAGAAGATATTCAAAAACTCGGAGCAGTTGAAGCACTCGAAGATCCGTATATGGATGTAGGCGTTATGGAGATGTTGCGTAAACGCGCTCCTTGGTTGGTTGTACTTTTTGTTGGAGAACTTTTCACAGCATCTGCGATGGGCTTCTTTGAACATGAAATTGCAAAAGCCGTAGTACTTGCTTTATTTATTCCGTTGATTGTTTCCAGCGGCGGTAACAGCGGATCACAAGCTTCAACTTTGATTATTCGTGCACTCGCCTTAGGTGAAATTAAAATTAACGATTGGTGGCGAATCATGAAGCGTGAAATTATTATGGGCGTCATGCTCGGATTAATTCTCGGTGTTTTAGGTTTTGCTCGTGTAGGCGCATGGAATTTCTTTACCGGCATGTACGGTGAACATTGGTTTGCGATTGGCTCTACCATTGGATTTTCACTCATGCTCGTTGTGTTGTGGGGCTCGGTGATGGGATCGATGATGCCTTTACTCTTAAAACATTTAGGAGCCGATCCTGCAACTTCTTCCGCACCATTCATTGCAACGTTAGTTGACGTTACCGGACTCATCATTTACTTTAGTATTGCTGCGACTTTATTAAAAGGATCCTTGCTATAAATTTTGTGAAGATGTAATACTTGCGGCATGACAAAATCCATTCTTCTTATCGACACCTTGCATCCTCAGTTTATAAAAACAATTGAAGAGGCTGGCATTTCCATTCGAGAAGGATATCATTTAAGTAAGGAAGAAGTTATACAGGAAATTCATAATCATCAAGGCATAGCGATTCGAAGTCGATTTGCTATTGATGCTGATTTTATTGAAAAAGCAACAACCATTAAGTGCATTGGTCGAGCCGGAGCTGGACTGGAAAATATTGATTTACTCGCTGCACAAAAAGCAAATATCATTTGTGTAAATGCACCCGAAGGAAATCGCACTGCGGTTGGAGAACATGCTATGGGAATGTTGTTGATGTTGTTCAATAATCTACTGCGCGCCGACAAAGAAGTACGACAAGGAATATGGAAAAGGGAAGAAAACAGAGGCGTTGAATTAACAGGTAAAACTGTTGGCATTATTGGTTT
>JBJXGU010000039.1:0-6523 GCA_046160245.1 Bacteroidia bacterium | reverse complement strand
CGATAAGTTGGAGAGTTTACTTGAAATCGTATTCTTGTAATTGAGTTCTTTAGCTTGAATAACCAATTCATCTGCACGTCCTTGTATGCTGCGGGTTATATATTGTGACTCTATTAGTTTCTCAAATTCTACAATTTCATAAGCCATATATTTTTCGTCATTGTCAAGCGCAAGAATTTTAGTTTTATCTAAAATCTTCAAACTTTGTTTATACAGACCTTTATTGTACAAAATAGTTGCAAAGTCTATTTGTTCTCTGAGCTGATACCGCACATTTTGACTAGGAATATTTAGTCTTATACTCACTAAAATTTGTTTGTACAAATAGGATTTTAAATTAGACAATTGTATTTTCTTTATCAATCCACTTTTCAGAATTAGTTTTTCATCATACACTTCTCCTTTATCTAAAATGTTAAATAATTCAATGAATTTTGTATTTGTGCTGGTTTCAAGCCGACTAGCGAATATTTTGAACTGTCGTTTTTCCGACTTCGTTAGAGATTTAATCAATACAAATAGAGAATCTTTTTGATGGTTAGCCATTGTAATATATAGAAGTGTAAAATATTGTTAATGAGAAACTTACTATTTTTTTGCTTTACTTATATATAGTATAATAAATAAAATCTAATTTTATATAAGAACAATAAAATCTAAGTTTGTTTCAAGATGTGAAATTACATTAAATATTTTGAAATGAATAGAGAGAAAGTCCAAATTTTTGATACCACTTTAAGAGATGGAGAACAAGTTCCAGGTTGTAAATTAGACACCAACCAAAAATTGGTTATTGCCGAAAGATTGGATCAAATGGGCGTTGATATTATCGAGGCAGGTTTTCCTGTTTCTAGCCCTGGCGATTTTAATTCTGTTAATGAAATCAGTAAAATTGTAAAAAATGCTACTGTTTGTGGTTTAACCAGAGCGGTGAAAAATGATATTGATGTGGCAGCCGATGCGTTGAAAAATGCTGTTAGACCTAGAATTCATACCGGAATCGGAACTTCTGATTCTCATATTCGATTCAAGTTAAACACTACTCCGGAAGATATTATTATAAGAGCTAAAAATGCTGTTTCGTATGCTAAAACTTTTGTAGAAGATGTAGAATTTTATGCTGAAGATGCAGGTAGAACCGACAATGCTTTTTTAGCACGAGTCTGTGAAGAAGTCATAAAATCAGGTGCAACAGTACTTAATATACCAGATACTACTGGCTATTGTTTGCCAAGTGAATACGGAGAAAAAATAAAATACTTAAAAGAAAACGTCAAAGGAATAGAAAATGTTACTATTTCTTGTCATTGTCACAACGATCTAGGAATGGCTACTGCCAATTCGATTGCGGGAGCTATCAACGGAGCGAGACAAATAGAATGTACGATCAACGGAATTGGCGAAAGAGCAGGAAATACAGCACTTGAAGAAGTTGTTATGATTTTTAGACAACATCCTAATTTGAATTTATATACAGATGTAAAATCACAACAATTGAATGAAATGAGCCGATTGGTTTCTGAAAGTATGGGAATGATGGTCCAGCCAAATAAAGCGATTGTGGGTGCTAATGCATTTGCTCACAGTTCTGGAATTCATCAAGATGGAGTGATTAAAAACAGAGAAACCTACGAAATTATGGATCCGTTGGATGTAGGTGTCAATGAATCGTCTATTATTCTTACTGCCCGAAGCGGAAGAGCGGCTTTGGCTTACAGAGCCAAAAAAGTAGGCTATAATCTAACAAAAGTGCAGTTAGACATTGTGTATGTTGAGTTTTTAAAATTTGCCGATATTAAAAAAGAAGTGTTGGATACTGATATTCATCAAATAATTGAAGCGTGCCAAATTCAAAGTGAGTTAATTTAGAAGCATAACTTAAAACAAAATGAATTTAAAAATTGCTATTCTTGCTGGTGACGGAATTGGTCCAGAAGTAATTCTACAAGCAAAAAAAACATTAAGTGCCATCGCAGTTGTCTATGACCACGAATTTGTTTTTGAAGATGCTTATGTGGGAGCGATAGCAATTGATAAAACAGGCAGTGCTTTACCAAATCAAACACTTAATCTTTGTTTGAATACCGATGCGGTTTTGTTTGGAGCTATTGGAGATCCAAAATACGACAATCCAGAAGCGAAGATTCGTCCTGAACAAGGATTGTTGAAATTGAGAAACGAATTGGGTTTATTTGCTAATATTAGACCTATAAAGCCATACGAAGCATTGCTAGATTCCTCTCCTTTAAAAAGAGAAATTATAAAAGACGTAGATTTTGTTATTTATAGAGAACTTTCGGGTGGAGTTTATGTGGGTGAAAAAAGTACCAATTCTGAAGGAACGATAGCTTCTGATTCTTATGAATATTCAGAAGAACAAATAAGTAGAATTTCGCATTTAGCTTTTAAAGAAGCTCTAAAACGTAGAAAGAAAGTGACTCTTGTAGACAAAGCAAATGTGCTGGAAACTTCAAGATTATGGAGAAAAGTAGTTCAAAAAGTAGCGGAAAGTTATCCAGATGTTAGTTTAAATTATCTTTATGTAGATAACGCAGCAAAACAACTCATGTTAAATCCAAGACAGTTTGATGTCATTTTGACCGAAAATATGTTTGGAGATATTTTATCAGATGAAGCTAGTGTAATTTCTAGTTCAAGTGGTTTATTAGCCTCTGTTTCAATAGGAAATGAAAAAGCACTTTTTGAACCTATTCATGGTTCTTATCCTGAGGTAAAAGGAAAAAATATTGCCAATCCAATCGCTTCAATTTTAGCAGCTGCCATGTTATTGGAACATTTTGGATTAAATGAAGAAGCAAAAAAAGTGTATGAAGGGGTTGAAAAAGCATTCGAACATAAAATTGTAACGGTTGATTTGAGTTCGATTTCAAAATTTGGAACCAATGAGGTTGGAAATTTTGTTTCAAATTTTATTTTAAGTAAAGACGACTTATTATATTTTAATAATGATAATGTTCACATTGGACAGTCAACAATTGTATAAAAATTATAAGCCAAATTAATTAATAATTTAAGAATAATGGAATTAAATAAATTCAGCAAGACCATCACTCAAGACATCACTCAACCAGCTGCTCAAGCCATGTTGTACGGAATTGGACTTACAGAAGAAGATTTGAAAAAACCGCAAGTAGGAATTGTCAGTATGGGATATGAAGGTAACACTTGTAATATGCATCTTAATGACCTAGCCAAAGAGGTCAAAAAAGGGGTTTGGAATGCTGATTTAGTGGGATTAATTTTTAATACTATTGGTGTAAGTGATGGTATATCAAACGGTACCGAAGGAATGCGTTTTTCATTAGTTTCACGTGATGTTATCGCTGATTCTATCGAAACCGTTATGGGTGCTCAATGGTATGATTCAATGATTGCAATTCCAGGATGTGATAAAAATATGCCTGGAGCACTTATCGCAATGGGAAGAGTCAATCGACCTGCAATAATGGTTTACGGCGGCTCAATACATTCCGGACATTGGAAAGGCGAAGACCTAAATATCGTATCGGCCTTTGAAGCTTTAGGAAAAAAATTAAAAAACGATATATCAGATGAAGATTTCAAAGGAGTTATAAAAAATGCTTGTCCAGGCGCAGGCGCTTGTGGTGGTATGTACACTGCAAATACGATGGCATCTGCCATTGAAGCCATGGGAATGAGTTTACCTTATAGTTCATCAAATCCAGCTTTAAGTGATAATAAAAAACAAGAATGCTTAGATGCAGGAAAAGCCATTCGCTATCTATTGGAAAAGGACATAAAACCAAGAGATATTATGACGCGTAAGGCTTTTGAAAATGCGATTACGATTGTGGCTGTACTAGGCGGTTCAACCAATGCAGTAATGCACCTAATTGCAATGGCGCACGCAGTAGACATCGAAATAACATTAAACGATTTTCAAGCTATTAGCGATAGAACACCGATGCTTGCCGATTTGAAACCTAGCGGAAAGTATTTGATGGAAAACCTACACCAAGTAGGCGGCGTTCCTGGAGTGATGAAGTATTTATTAAAACATGGCTACCTCCACGGAGATTGTATGACTGTAACAGGGAAAACATTGGCCGAAAATTTAGCCAATATTCCTTATTTAACCGATGGTCAAGAAGTAATTCACCAAATACATAACTCTTTAAAATCAACTGGGAACATTCAAATATTGTACGGAAACCTTGCATCAGAAGGTTGTGTTGCAAAAATTAGTGGTAAAGAAGGAGAGTATTTTGAAGGAACTGCTGTCGTGTTTGAAAGTGAGTTTGAAGTTATTCCTGGACTCGAAAAAGGATTAATAAAACCCGGAAGTGTGGTTGTCATTCGCTATGTTGGTCCAAAAGGTGGTCCTGGCATGCCAGAAATGCTTAAGCCAACTTCAGCCATTATGGGTGCAGGCTTGGGCGATAAAGTAGCCTTAATTACAGATGGTCGATTTTCAGGTGGTTCACACGGATTTGTAGTAGGTCATATCACGCCCGAGGCTTTTGACGGTGGCGGAATAGCCTTAGTCGAAAACGGAGATACAATAACAATTGATGCGGTTAATAATACAATAAACCTAAAAATTCCCGATGCCGAGTATGCCGAAAGATTGGCCAATTGGGTACAACCAGAAATTAAACCTAAAAAAGGTGTTCTGCTTAAATATGCTAGATCAGTATCAAGTGCATCGACAGGATGTGTAACGGATAAATAATCTCCAACTCAGTTTTCCTAAAAAGGGAAAGGTTTGAGAAACAAATAAAAAAATAAAAAATCCCCCTTTGCCTATTTTGGCTCCCCCTCCTTCGGAAGGGGTTGGGGGGAGGAAAATAATTAAATTATGAAAATATCAGGAGCAGAAGCCGTTATAAGATGCCTTTTAGAAGAGGGTGTAAATTTGGTTTATGGTTACCCAGGTGGTGCCATCATGCCAGTGTATGACGAGTTGTATAAATTTCAAGATCAATTGCATCATGTTTTGGTGCGTCATGAGCAAGGGGCAGCACATGCAGCACAAGGATTTGCTAGAGCCACTGGAAAAGTGGGTGTGGCAATAGCCACTTCTGGACCTGGAGCAACTAATTTAGTTACTGGAATAGCCGATGCACAAATCGACTCAACGCCTTTGGTTTGTATTACGGGGCAAGTAGGTAAACATTTATTAGGTTCTGATGCTTTTCAGGAAACGGATATTATTGGGATTTCTACACCAGTAACCAAATGGAATTATCAAATAACCGAAGCAAGTGAAATTCCAGAAATAATCGCCAAAGCTTTTTATATCGCAAGATCAGGTCGTCCAGGTCCTGTTTTGATTGATATTACCAAAAATGCTCAGTTTGACGAAATGGAATTTAGTTACACTAAATGTACTAAAATTAGAAGCTACAATCCAAAACCGATTTTAAATCATGATAAAGTGGCGGAAGCGGCAGCTTTAATCAATTCTGCTAAAAAACCCTACATCATTTTTGGACAAGGGGTAATATTGAGTGAGGCAGAAGCCGAACTTAAAGCTTTAGTAGAAAAAACAGGAATCCCTGCTGCTTGGACTATTTTAGGACTTTCGGCAATGCCAACGGATCATCCTTTGAATGTGGGAATGTTAGGAATGCACGGAAATTATGGTCCAAATATTTTAACCAACGAATGCGATGTTTTAATCGCTTTAGGAATGCGTTTTGATGACAGAGTTACCGGAAATTTGGCTACTTATGCCAAACAAGCCAAGGTAATTCACTTTGAAATCGACCCAGCCGAAATTGATAAAAATGTTAAAACAACTGTAGCTGTTTTAGCTGATTTGAAAGAAGCTCTGACCGCTTTAATTCCTTTGGTTGATAAAAATTCACATGAATCTTGGCACAATGAATTTAAAGAAAAATATAAAATCGAACTCGAAGCTGTTATAAACGAAGAATTAGCACCCACGAATGGTAAAGGAATTTCGATGGGGGAAACTATCGAAATGATTAACAAACATTCAAACGATAATGCTATTATGGTTTCGGATGTGGGACAACATCAAATGTTTGCTTGTCGTTATGCTAAATTCAAAACAACCAAAAGCAATGTTACTTCTGGAGGGTTAGGAACTATGGGATTTGCTTTGCCAGCTGCAATTGGAGCCAAAATGGGAATGCCTGACCGTGAGGTGGTGGCAATTATTGGTGATGGTGGTTTTCAAATGAATATACAAGAATTGGGAACTATTTTTCAGTCGAAAGTGCCTGTAAAAATAGTTGTGTTAAATAATGAATTTTTAGGAATGGTTCGTCAGTGGCAAGAATTATTTTTCGATAATCGATACGCTTCAACAATTATGGTAAATCCTAATTTTTGTGCTATTGCCGAGGGGTATTATATCAAAGCTAAAAAAGTAACAAAGAGAGAAGATTTAGATGCGGCTGTTGCCGAAATGATGGCTTCAAAAGAAGCTTATTTCTTGGAAGTAATGGTAGAAAAAGAAAATAATGTATTCCCGATGATTCCAACAGGAGCTTCGGTTTCGGATATTCGATTA
>JBJXGU010000038.1:0-20806 GCA_046160245.1 Bacteroidia bacterium | reverse complement strand
CGGTGAAGCATTTGCTTTAACAACACCGCTCATCAAGAAAGCCGACGGAACAAAATTTGGAAAAACAGAAAGTGGAAATATTTGGCTTGATCCTAAAAAAACAAGTCCGTATAAGTTTTTTCAGTTTTGGTTAAATAGTTCCGACGAAGACAGTAAAAATTACATTCGGATTTTTACAACGAAAACGCAAGAAGAAGTTCTTGCTTTAGAAGCAGAACATAATCTTGCGCCTAATCAACGATTACTTCAGAAAGCAATCGCAAAAGAAGTAACCATTCGGGTGCACAGTGAAAATGATTATAATGCAGCAGTAGAAGCATCCGAAATTTTGTTTGGAAATGCACCTACTGAAGCATTGAGCAAACTCGACGAAGAAACTTTGTTGAGTGTATTCGAAGGCGTTCCGCAAATGCAAATTTCTCGTGATGAATTAGCTGCTGGAATTTCAGTGATTGAGTTGTTGTCCGATAAAGCCAATGTGTTTCCTTCGCGCGGAGAAGCCCGTAAATTAATTCAAGGTGGCGGTGTAAGTATCAATAAACAAAAGTTAACGGATGTAAATGCTATGCAAAATACCGATGGACTTTTGCAGAATAAATATTTATTGGTGCAAAAAGGAAAGAAGAATTATTATTTGTTAATCGTGAATTGAAATTAATTAAAAATAGCTTTCAGCTACTAAAATATAAAAAATGTCTCCCACACGTCGTGTAATTATTGTCCTTGCCAGCGTAGGTGGAGGAAGTGTTTTGTCTTACTTTATTTATAAATTAAAGAGAGGAGGTGGTGAACTCACCACTCAGGATAAGCATACTTTATTGACGAACATCGTTTTTTCTGTTGCCATTATCTTGGGTGTTGGATTTATGTTTTTGTGGAATAAGAAGAAAGATTTATAAGTTTTATTCATAAAGTCTTTTGATGAAAACTCCGAATGAATTAATTTATGCTACTTCGCCGTATCTTTTGCAGCATGCCTATAATCCGGTGCAATGGCATGCTTGGTCGGAGAAAGCATTGCAGAAAGCACGTGATGAAAATAAATTATTAATCATCAGCATCGGTTATTCAGCTTGTCATTGGTGTCATGTGATGGAGCATGAGAGTTTTGAAGATGAGGAAATCGCCACAGTCATGAATAAGTCTTTTGTATGCATTAAAATCGATCGCGAAGAACGTCCCGATATCGATCAAGTGTATATGGATGCGGTGCAGATGATGACGGGAAGAGGAGGCTGGCCACTCAATGTAATCGCACTTCCTGATCAACGTCCCATCTATGGCGGAACTTATTTTCCGAAGGAGCAATGGCGTCAAGTTTTGTTACAGCTTGCTGCATTTTTTAGAAATGATCCTGCAAAGTGTGATGAGTATGCCAATGAGTTGATAGAAGGAATGAAGAAGATGAGCACGCTTCAACTTTCAGTGGACGATGCGGATCGAAGTTTTCCCAATCATGCTGAATTGGTAAGTCGTTGGTCGAAGCAATGGGATCATGAGGAAGGCGGACCTCTTCGTGCACCTAAATTTCCCTTGCCCGATGGCTATCGATATTTATTAGCCACCACTTTTGCAGAGAAGAATGAAAGTACAAGTAGTCATGTTCATCTTACATTGACGAAGATGGCATGTGGCGGAATTTATGATCAGCTAGGAGGGGGATTTGCAAGGTACAGTACCGACATGGTTTGGAAAGTTCCACATTTTGAAAAGATGTTATACGATAATGCATTGTTGGTTTCTCTTTATGCAGATGGATTTAAAGAAAGTAAAAACTCTTTGTATAAAGACGTATTAGTGCGAACATTAGCGTTTGTTGAGCGAGAGTTGATGAGTGAACAAGGCGCATTTTATTCTGCGTTGGATGCCGATACCGAAGGAGTGGAAGGAAAGTTTTATTGCTGGACAATAGACGAAGTGAATCAACTGCTTTTGGAAGATGCACCCTTAGCAATCGATTACTTTTCGTTGAATGAAAAAGGATATTGGGAACATGATTTATACATTCCATTGCGTCCAGAATCACTTTCTGAAATCTTGGAAAAGTATTCTTTGGAAGAAGATGAACTTGCGGTAAAAATTGAAAGTATTAGAGTTAAAATGTTTGATGCTCGTAGTAAACGCATCGCTCCCGGACTCGACGATAAAATTTTATGCTCATGGAATGCACTGATGCTTTCTGGTTATTTGGATGCATATAACGCTTTAGGTGATCCACATTATTTGGAGGTTGCAAAAAAATGTGCAGGATTTATAGAAAAAAATTTCTTGAAGGATCTACACCTTTTTCATGCTGCTAAAATTAAGGGAAATGAAGTTTTAGTCACAATTCCCGGATTTTTGGAGGATTATGCATTCGTGATGGAAGCATTTCTTTCACTTTTTTCATGTACAATGGAAATTAATTATTTGAGTTTGGTCGATGATTTAGCACAAACTGTGTTGAAGGAATTTTCCAGTGATACTTCGCCTATCTTTTGGTTTACCTCCTCTCATTCTGAATCATTAATTGCTCGAAAACAGGAGGTGCAAGACAATGTAATTCCATCTTCCAATGCAGTGATGTCGCATAATCTATTGCGTTTGTCTAGAATAAATGGCGATTCGTCTCTAGAAAATCGTTGTCGCAACATGTTGCAAGTGATGAAGCCCGATGTAGAAAAGGGAACAGCATGGTATAGTCGATGGGCACGCGTGTTTTTGGAATTGGAAAGAGGAACAGAGTTGGCCATCACCGGACCAAAATGTAAAATTGCATTGCAATCTATTCTAAATGAGTATTTACCTCTCACCATCATTGCAGGAACACAAGTAGATTCTACTATTTCCATCTTTAATAGTCGATTTGACAAAGAGGCTACTCAATTTTTTGTTTGTCGAGAAAAGTCCTGTCACCCTCCTGTAATGGAAAAAAACAAAGCGATGGAATATTTGCTTAAGTAATTCTATTAGTTACCTTTGATTCACTAAAACATATTATGAAAAATATTAAATTTCTATTGCTTGCATCGGTAAGTCTATGCATAGCATCTTGTAAAGGCCCAGCACCATCTGCTCCGGCCTATGATCCGTTGGTCGAGAATATGGACACAACACTTCGCCCAGGTGACGATTTTTTTGCGTATGCCTGTGGTACATGGTTAAAAAATAATCCCATCCCTGATGCAGAAAAATCTTGGGGCATTTGGACACTTGTTCAAGAGGAAACCAATAACCGTATGCTAAAAGTGAGTGAAGAGGCATCGAAAGCAACATCTGTGAAAGGAAGTAGTCAACAAAAGATTGGCGACTTTTATTTTGCGGGAATGGATTCCGTAAATATTGACAAACTTGGTATCGAACCTTTAAAGGATGAGTTTGCAGCTATCAATCAGATTTCTGATATAGCTTCTTTAGTGAGTGTAATTGCGCGCCAACAGAGCTATGGAGCGAGTCCACTTTTTGCAACTTATATCTTCCAAGATGAAAAGCGTTCTGATCAACAAGCTCTGCATTTGTATCAGGGTGGCTTAGGCTTACCGGATCGGGATTATTACTTTAATACCGATGCGCGTACCGTAACAATTAGGATGGAGTACGACAATCATTTAAAGGCCATGTTTATGTTAATGGGAGATGATAGTGCAATGGCCACTGCTAATGCTGCTACCATAGTGAAAATTGAGAAAGCATTGGCAAAAGCTTCCCGCAAGCTAGAAGATTTGCGTGATCCGTATTTGAACTATAATAAAATGCAGTTTGATGGATTGAAGGCCTTAACTCCCTCTGTCGATTGGCAATTAATGTTTGAAGGGATGCATGTAACTGGAATTGATTCCATCATCGTTGGCCAACCTGAATTTTTTAAAGAGGTTGAAAAAAGTATAAAAACGAATTCTATAAACGATTGGAAAGTTTATTTGCGCTGGAACCTGATTAATACATTTGCTTCTTACTTAAGTCAGCCTTTTAATGATCAAAACTTTAAGTTTTTTGGAACCGCATTGAATGATGTGAAAGTGCAGCGTCCACGTTGGAAGCGTGTTTTGGATCAGGAAGAGAATTGCATTGGCGATTTACTCGGACAACTTTATGTGCAAAAATATGTTTCTCCGAACTTTAAAAAACGTTACAAGGATTTAACAGATAATATCATTGAGGCCTATCGTGAGCGCATTGGGCGGTTAACATGGATGAGCGATTCTACCAAAGAAAAAGCATTAGTAAAGCTAAATTCAATAGCTGTGAAAGTGGCTTATCCCGATAAATGGAGAGATTACTCAGCATTGAATATCGATCGCTCCAGTTATGTGATGAATGTTTTACGAAGTAATGAATGGGCGCATCAATATGCAGTATCAAAGTTAGGTAAGCCCGTTGATCGTACTGAGTGGGATATGACACCTCAAACATACAATGCATATTATAATCCATCGAATAATGAGATCGTACTTCCTGCAGCTATTTTTATTATCCCCGGATTGGAAGATTCATTGGCTGATGATGCAATTATTTATGGATATGCCGGTGCATCTACTATCGGACACGAAATTACACATGGCTTCGACGATCAGGGTTGTCAGTTTGACGCACAAGGAAATTTGAGAAACTGGTGGTCGCCTTCCGATGAAACAGAATTTTCAAATCGTGCAAAAATGATCGTACGTCAGTTTAGTGAATTTAAAGTGCTCGATAGTTTAACCGTGAATGGCGAAGCTACTCAGGGAGAGAATATAGCCGATTTAGGAGGTGTGCTCTTAGGATATACTGCATTCAAAAAAACAGAACAGTACAAATCTGGTAAATTGATTAATGGTTTAACACCCGATCAACGATTCTTCCTCGGTTATGCATTGAGCTGGCTCGGCCACATGCGCGATGCTACCATGGCGCTTCGCATCATGACCGATGTGCATGCACCAAATCATCTTCGCATCAATGGTCCATTAGCCAACATTCCTGAATTCTACAAAGCATTCAATATTAAAGAAGGCGATGCCATGTGGCGTCCCGATAGTTTAAGGGTGAATATTTGGTAAGAAAATATGAATAAAAAAAGGGGTTCTTGTTAAGACAGGAACCCCTTTTTTGTGACATACTTTACGATTTTATCCGATGTATCAGAAACAAACCTGTAATAGCAGTAAGTGCAATCATCGCAAAAGGAATTTTTGTTTCTTCTCGAATGGGTTCTTTCTTTTCATCAATAATAAATGCTTCCTGGGAAATGCCCACAATGCTATCCGAATTTTCAATGGATTCTATTTGTACACTTGCTATATTATCAATTGGAGAACTAGTAATTATTGGTTTCGGTGAAACGAGTTTGTTGTTGGGAATAGTAGGTTCTTCTATCCATCCAGTTCTTTCATCAGGTGGCTGTGGTGCTCGATAACCATTGAAATAATTGGGGTAATCACGATACCTTCGCACATCCCATCCAGTAAGTGATGCTAACTCACGCAATTCCTTTCTTCGACTTTGAATTTTTTCATCTTGATAGTTCGCCCACTCCGCACAGTTTTCTACATATTGTGCAGGATGATTTAAAATGTATCTGCATTGAAATTGTGCTCGGTTGCTCGTCTCCTGAAAAACTAAATCTTGTGGAAAATCGTTTCGGTTATAGGTAACGTGAAGTCGAGTGAAGTATAACTGTCCCGTGTATCCGTTGCCTCTGTTGGTTTGTAACCAATTCACTCCAGATTCAGCAATTTCTGCATACAACGGTGGTGCACTAGGACAAGGATCACACTTCACTTGATTTTGTCCGCTGAGATCCCATGCATACTCTAAATACACATTGTTGTAACCTTCCTTTCGAATGTTTTCTTTGTATAGCGAAGTATAAAATTGGCCGAAGTAATCTTTCACAAAGGTTGGAACGTTGCGATCAGTTGGCATTTGAACCGTGCGATAATTGGTAGTTTCTACTCTCCCTTTTTGAGAGAATGCATAAATAATCATATCTTGATTCCCTTCTCCATTCGCCATGCCTAGTCGGATGGGTAACATAAATTTAGGCGAGTTAAAACTAATTTGAATGGGACGCAAGAGTTGATTTCCTAAACGTTGTTGTTCTTCCAAATTCACTTTCACTACAAAAAATTTCATGTTACTTTTGATGTAGGGTTCTAACACTTCTTTAGCTCCCTCTGGAATTTTGTATCCATGATCATTCAACCATCGTTCCAATCCATCCGATTCTTTAGCACTTAGTATTTCGATATCGTATTCATCAACGGTGTAACGTGCAATGACTGCTACTTTGTATTCATCTGCTTCTTCTCTTGAACTCATTTCCGCAGTAGTTGCTCTCCCAGCTGAAGACTTTTGCAGAACAGCATCTTCATTAAGATAACGATTGCACGGAGCCTGATCATAGTACTCCACCAATCGAGGTCCCGAGTAAGCATCAAATTGATCGAAGATGCTTCGATTTACAACGCGGATATCTTCTCGCTGTAACACAGTAGGCACAGGAATCACCATGGCAAAATCTTTTACGTTTCCTTGGAAATCGGAACTCATCGTGATGGTTGATCGCTCACCATTTCTTACCAAAATAACTTGCGATGTTTTGTTAAATAATTTTGCATCGGCTCTTGCTACATAGAAACCGCAGAATGCATCTGCCTGAAGTGTTGTCATCAACACCAGTGCAGAAATCAGAAGGATTTTTTTCATTTTATTTTTATATTATTTTTTATGGATGAGCGATAGGGGTGAGTTGCGATGAAGAAGTGTCTTGAACCAATTTTGTCCAATGAAATTTTTCTCCTTTAAAAAGATAATCGTGAAGGGGTGTGAGTGGTGATAATAGGAACAATGCCCATATCGGTGAACCATTCACCCATTTGTAAGCTTGTAAATAGAAGGCGAGGAGTCCAACTGCTAATGCCCAAATAATTCGAACTGTTTTATGTTTGGGAGTAGATGCGGGATCTGTGATCATGAAAAAAGTAAAGAGTAAAAGCGCTCCATTGGTAAATAAATGAGTTAAAGCATCAGCAGGCCATCCTTGATAAAAATACATTCTAATAATTTGCGCTCCACTATAGCCCACCAAAAAACTGATCGCTAATTCCAAACGGTTGGCTTTCGTCACTACTAAAAAACCCAGAATTCCAACTGTGAAAAGCCAAAGTCCATCGCTACCCCATTGTCCGGGTGAGATCCATCCTTGTCCAGTTAATAAAATCGTTGCACAAATTCCAATATTGGCTGGATTGAAAAAATGCTTGCCCTGTGAACGGAAAACAAACTTGGATGCAATCGTAATAAATGCAGCCAATGCAATGATGATGTATTGATCACATCGAAAAAGTAAACATAAACTGAGTGAAGAAATGAATGCGCTTTTCAGAGAGGTGATGGGAAGTTTAAGAAAAATGATTCCAAAGGTTTGAACTATTAAAGCAACTGAAAATGTTAGAAAAATTTGAGATGGATCAATTGGCCATTTTAAACTAAAAATGCCTGTGAAAAGAAAGATGAGTAAGAAGCTTATTTGATAATGACGGGCATCCTTAGGAAAGGATTGGAGGGCAGCCCGAAGACCTGTATGTAGGGAAGTATACATTGTTAGAAATTTTGGGGAGAGATGTAACGCAAAAGCAAATTCCATACGCTTAGGCAAAAAAAAATTCCTTTTGGGCGATTAGAAACTCGATATCCCGTTTGCTTCGCTTAAATTAGCGACGAATTCTTTGACTTATGGCGAATGTCATTTATAAGAGAATTCTTAACCTCATCTAATAGATAATGTTACTCCTTCGACTCATTAAAGAAAGCATCAGTATGGCTTGGTATGCTTTGGTCGTAAATAAGTTACGGACATTTCTTTCTTTGTTAGGTGTAACCATCGGTATTTTTGCCATCATCACTGTTTTTACTGCCGTGGATAGTATGGAGAGCAGTGTGAAAGGGAGTGTAGAGAAATTAGGAAATAACGTGATTTATTTACAAAAATGGCCATGGGCTTTTGGTGGAGATTATCCCTGGTGGAAATATTGGCAGCGCCCAACACCAAACATCGATGAGTTGGAGCAATTGAAAGATCGCTCCACACTGGCCGATGAAATGTGCTTTATGGCATTTTTGGGAAATCAAACCATTAAATGGGAAGGGAATAATGTGGAAGGTGTCGATATTAATTTAGTATCGCATGATTTTAATAAAATTTCAGGATTTGATTTATCAGAAGGAAGATATTTTACAGAGTCAGAATCGTATGGTGGATATCCAGTAGCTATAATCGGTTTTGATATTGCAGCCAATTTGTTTCCTGAGCGCAGTGCATTAGATAAAAGCATTGCTGTAAAAGGAAGGAAGACAAAAGTAATTGGCGTGTTTGCTAAAGAAGGTGAGAGTATTATCGGAAACTCAAATGATAATTCTGTTATCATTCCGGTAAACTACGGTCGGAAGTTTATTGACATTAAAACTGAACGCGCAGGACCTATGATCATGATACAAGCCAAACCGTATGTTTCGAATCAGGAATTGATGGATGAGTTGCGCGGAAACATGAGAAGTATGCGACGCCTTCGTCCCATTGAAGATGATAATTTTGCATTGAATGAAACGAAATTATTATCAGCGCAAGTAGGTCAACTTTTTGGGATGCTTTCAATGGTTGGCGGAATCATTGGTGGCTTTAGTATTTTGGTAGGTGGATTCGGTATTGCAAATATTATGTTCGTCTCGGTGCGTGAACGTACGCCCATCATCGGGATCCAAAAATCGTTAGGTGCAAAAAATTATTTTATTCTCGTTCAGTTTTTAACGGAGTCTATCATTCTTTGCTTGTTCGGTGGATTACTAGGATTGATTCTCGTTTATATTACAACAGTCGTCGCAGGATTTTATGATTTTGATTTTGCATTGACAACGGGTAATGCAATTTTGGGACTTAGCATTTCTGCACTCATCGGTATCATCAGTGGATTATTCCCCGCCGCCGCAGCCGCCCGTCTTGATCCCGTAGAAGCAATTCGCTCGAATGGATAAATTGGTGAGTTGGCGAATTGGTAAATTGGTAAATTGCTGCGCTCAGATGTCGTTACCCCGTAGTTGAAACCAAGTTATCGGTAAGTATTGTACTTCTGAAGTGTCAAAAAGATTCATGTTGGTTAGATCAATAAATTATATTTTGTGCCCACCGTATAAAACTTTGTGACCTCCGTGTAAAACTTGGTGCCCTTTGTGGTAAGAGGATATTTTAATAGAAGTTGTGATTTGTTTTCTAGCGATTTTCATTCTCTTGTGCACTCTAGTGAACTCTAGTTCCTCTAGTGCCTGCCTGCAGCAGGCAGGTTGAAAAAAACTTTGTAGCATGGAATAATATTAATAGTTAAGATAAAAAACAAAAAAGGGAGCCCTTTTAAAAGCTCCCCATATTATAAAGGTTGATTAGATTAATATTTCACTAGCTTTTGTTGGAAGCTTGATCCTGATTGAATAAATTCTACTTGATAAATTCCTGCAGGAAGTGTTTGTACTGAAATTGAATTATTCATTTCCTGTATCGCATGCTTCACTACTAATCTACCCGTAGCATCATAAATATTCATTTGAGCTGGAGCTACATTTTCAAGTTTGATGTTTAATACATCTCCCGTTGGATTTGGATACACGCTAATTCCACTTGCTTGTAAGTTAGGTAAGCCCACTGAAATATCTACAGAAACTTGAACTAAGTTACTGCTGCAAGAGAATCCTGGTTTCTCAACGTGCCAATCGTAGTAGTAGTAGTAGTATTGTGAACCATAATTATTTCCAGTGATTGAAACCGCATCATTGATGGTGTAAGGATAAACGGATCCTGATGATGTTCTTTTGAGACGAGGTCCGGCAGATCCCCAATTCGCAGTGTTGATACTGTCATTGGTTATTAAGCGATATCCTGTTCCAGGAGTTAATGCGAAATTTAAATTTACAATTTGAGAATCGGGTGCAATAGCTATATCTAGATATTGTAATAAGACATCTTGATTATCGCGCAATTCAATTCTTCTGGTAAAGGAGGAATCTGTATAAACTTTAACGGATAACAAAGTACATGCTTTTTCTACATCAAAGTAAACGGTAGCATTGGTTCCATTCGAACTACTATATAAGTTAGTACCTGTATGTGAGAATCTTCCAGTAGTAAATATTCCTGCATTATAAGTTTCGTTATTCTCAACCCAGAAATTAGTAAGTCCCGTAATTACAGGAGTAACATAACTCGGTCCTGTGCCCACTAATGAAGTTCCTGCAGCATCATCATACCAGTTGATATCAGTGCCTGATGCCGTTAATGTGGTGCTTGCTGATGATGGAATCGTAACCATGGTGTTGGTCACTGCATCAGGAACAATATGAGCCGTTACCATTACTGAATTGGCAGAGGTGAATTGTGCGCAATAACCTTGTATCGTTAATGAATACGTTCCAGAAACAGTAGCGCTTACATTTTGTGTTGTTGATCCATCAGACCATAAATAAGAAACTAGTCCCGCAGGAGCCACTAAATCAACAGCAGTACCATTACAAACTTCAGTTTCGCCAATTGCACTGATAGTAGGTGTTTGATCAGGATTTTCATCGATAACGAAAGTAGGAGAGATACCTACACAGTTGTTTCCAGCAGTGCTTACCATTACATTGTATTCACCACCGGTTGTAATTGTGATAGCTTGTGTAGTGCTGTTATCACTCCATAAATAATTGAGTCCAGAAGTTGCTGTTAATGTCTCCGTGCTTCCTGTGCAAATAAATGGAGCAGCTTGACTATAAGAAACCGTTGGTGCTGGAGAAACGCAATCATTTTCTATAATTTTTATGAATTGATCAACGGCAGGATTCACTAACGTTTGTGTGATCCCACTCGGGAATCTTACAACGATTGAATCAATAGTTGTAACCGATCCCATTCCAAAATGCAACATAGAAGAATTACAAGTTCCATAATTTTCTCCTGCACGAACTTCTCTAATTTGATTTCCTAAAGAACTATACACGGTTGCTCTTGCTCCAATTGCGCCTTTATTACTTACCGTTCCAATTAAGTTTAATGTAACAAAGTGATTGTTATTGTTCGTAGAGTTCATCCAAATTACGTCATCAATATTGGTTGGATTCGTATAAATGGTTGCATAGCCACCATAAATATCTATTTTACCATCATGGTTCAAATCACCAATCGCAAAAGATTCCATTCGGTTTGAATCAAATAATCCTTCAACTTTGGAAAAAGTTTTGTTTCCGTTGTTTCTGAAAAACCTGCTGTTTGATCCGGTGATGATCATATCAACATATCCATCGTTATCAAAATCTTCAAATGCACTTTCAATGGGAGTAATATCAGTAATATCAAAACCCGTAGAAGCAGTAATGTCGGTATAATGACCAGTACCATCGTTTTCCCAAATCTGGCTCTCGAAATCATGATTAGTTAGCAATAAATCTAAGTCAGCATCATTATCAATGTCTCCAAAAGAAGCAGTCCACGATTGCCATCCTACGTTGATTCCATAAGCTGCAGCGTTTTCTGTAAAATTATTATTTCCGTCATTTTCAAAAAGTACGTTTATTCTTCTACCATCGGTAGGACTTGTAACACCTTGTCTGCATTTTGCAATGTATAAATCTAAATCACCATCGTTGTCGAAGTCAGTCCAAACACTTCCATAATTACCAGAATCATCGGTAGAAGTCACATCAAAATTCATGGTGGTAAATGACTCAGTCAATCCACCGGCACCATCATTCAAATAAATATGGCTTTGTGCATTGTCATCACAAACAAATAAATCAATCCATCCATCGTTATTGAAATCTCCAGCGGTAATATTTTGAACAAAATATCCAGAGTTGGGCAAGCTAATCATGGCGCCCATCGCTCCATTCGCATCGGTCATAAATATTCTTAATGCTGGCCCTCCAGCCCCTGCAATTATGTCTAAATAACCATTGTGATCTAAGTCTGTAGTTACCATTCCCCAGGACCATCCTGAAGTCGTACTAAATGTTCCAATTGGAATATTTTGATAAGTTGCATTGGTTCTCTGTACTTCAATATTCGCAATGCGTCCATCATCTAAACGGATGATGTCATCCAAACCATCAAAATTCCAATCTGCAATCGCCATCGTGCAGCCACTATGGAAATTACTGTTTATTAATTTTGTGTTTTTGTTTTTAAAACTGATTTGAGCTTCTACATTACTAACAAGTGTGAATAGTAAAATAGGAATTACGATTTGGTAAATTTTTTTCATTGATGTGTTTTAGTAAGAGGGGTGGAATGGATTGCTTTGTAAGGTGTAAACTTAAGAATATTTTTAATCCAAGACTTTAAACTAATATTTATAATTGACTAAGTGCTTTTTAGTCAAAATTCTATTTTGATTAAAGCCTTACAATTTTTTTAATCGTTTTGTTCCCATTTTTAGATAATACAAGGTAGTAAATGCCTTTGGAATCTGGAAGGGTTATTTTGGCGCCGTTACTACTTCTTTGTAAAGTACAAGGTAATCTTTGTCCTGAGGGGGTAAAGAGGCTTAATTCCGTTTGAGAAGGTAATCCTTGAATATACAATGTACCTTCAGCATTCGGATTAGGTCCCACCTTAATTTCGCTAAAAGTTTGATCAGTTAATCCTACCGGAATCAGCACATTGGTTAATGAATCCGATTTTATGAGGAAGGGAGTTTTATTCGCATTTGAATACATCGATAAAAAGGTATCAATCTCGGCAGAAGAAAAGGTTCTCATCTCATCTAAAAATGCAGGAGGTAATGTTTGATAATATACATTTACCTTTACGTTTAAGCTACCTGAGTATCCACCTAAAGGAAGATGGTAATGCACAATGTCATGTCCTTTTCCTTCGATTCCGGCTGTTTTGTTGAAATCATTATCAGTGAGTGCGTCACCAACAATTGCACAAGTATCATAAGCTGAATGAAGCGTTGTAAATCCTTTTGGCGGAAGGCGATTGTCTTTTAAAGGAGCAGCAGCTCTTTCTAATACCGTCGTTTTATCCCCGTTCAAATCACCCATTACCATTTCGTAAATTTGTGTTTGATTGGAAGAGTTGATGAAATCGTGATGGATTTCAAAAGGTGCAGCAATATTTTTTACTTCAAAGTCAGCATCGAAAATACCACTTGAGAATAAGGTGTCACCATTAGCTTTGAGTGCAACAAATTGTACAACGGCTCTTCGTGATGGATATCCACTCGGAAATTTATGTCCCGCTTTGTTTTTTAATTGAATGCTGAAATAAGCAGTATCATTCCAAGCAGAATCATAATAACTCACTAAATCTAATGTCTGAAATTTTAATAATTCGGTGTTTACTTTTAATGTTGAATCAAACCTACTATCAAGCGCAGATACTCCTAAACTCACTTTATTGTCCTTGATCAATTGTACCATGAAATTGTTCGCTCCAGAAAACGTATGTAAGTTAAAAGGAGTTCTTCCAGGAAGCGCAGTATACCCATTCGCAATCTTGATGGGATCCTCAATTTTTGGCATGTGGCAAGTTTGACAAGTCGCCATTTCTACCAATGGAAAATCAGAATTTAGGTACTCATGATAAGTCGCCTGTTCAATAAAAGTGCCGCCTGTTGGAACACCACTTAAATCAACAGTATTTGAAATTAATGTATGACATGGTGAACAAGTTTTGCTTTCACTAATATGGGGACTATACGCAGGCGTTAATCCTACATACAATTGCATCGGCCCCACCATCGGAGTGGTGAAGGGACCATAAACTACTCTGTTGGTATCATAAGGAAGATGTCCTGTGAAGAGTGAACCTAAGCTTGCAGAGTCCTTCACTCCATGACAACCGTGACATGATACTCCTGATTTTCCCAATGAATCAACACTAAGGTCTGCTAAAGTATAATGTGGTTGATTTTTGTAAAATGCTGTGTAATGTCCAAGTGGAGCATGACACTTCGTACATAACGTTTGTAACTCTAACGAGTGTGTTGGATTCACTAATATTTCGTGACTCACTTTTGCTTTCCAAAAAGGATCTGCAGCTGATAAGGCCATCATACTCGTTTCCCAATCGTCATATAAATTCACATCCATTCCATTCGCATCTACATTGGCTAATCCCAATGAATCAAATCCATGACAACCTTTGCAGTTTTGTGGAATAGAAAAATATTGACCAGAATCAAGAGGAGGCGTAAAATGCGCTTTGAAAAAAGAGATTTCTTCAGCAGAATGAAATGCCTTATGCGTATTCCCCACAAATGCTGAACGTAAAAACAGGATCACTGTCATCACTAGGAAGAGAACCGTAAATTTATTTTTCATTTTGGATGACCAAAAAAGTGACTTGTGTGGAGTGCTTTTTCGTACGTCCAAATTAGGTTAAATTTAGCTAACATCCAAACGATAAATGATGACTTTTAACGCTCAAACAGATGTAATTCTAATTAATCGTAGCTCGCAAGTGTTGTACGATCAATCGCGTACCTTTATAAAAGTAAACTGAGTGTTAATTCCAGTTCTTCCAATTATGCTTATCCATGGTTTTTACAGCATTTACCAAGAGGTCGATGCAATTCTGGATATCTGTTTTGTCAGCCATTTCAATAACTTGATGGATGTGTCGTGTTGGAATACTGATTGCACCCGCTATAGAGCCAGATTTTCCATTTCGCTGGATTCCGGCAGTATCCGTTCCACCCGCAGGAAGAATTTCGGGTTGCCACTTAATTTTGTTTTTGTCGGCGGTGTTTTTCAAAAATTCAACCATTCGCGTGTCGCAAATAGTACTCGAATCCATGATTTTTATGCCGGCTCCTTTCCCAAGTTCTGTCACCATTTCGTGTGGACGGGCTCCCGGTGTGTCAAAAGCAATGGTAGTATCGATATTGATTCCGAAGTCGGGTTCGATATGATGCGCTGCTACTGATGCTCCGCGTAAACCTACTTCTTCCTGTACCGTAAAGCTGGCGTAAAAATCATACGGAATTTTTCCTTTTAGTTTGCGCAATGCTTCAATCAAAATGAAAACAGAAACTCTATTGTCAATCGATTTGCAATTCACGCAATTGCCCATCTCAATCATTTCACGCTGACGTGTCACAGGATTTCCAATCGAAATTATTTTTTCCACCTTCGCTTTCGGCAGACCTAAATCGATGTAAAAATCGGTGATCTGTGGAGCTTTGTTCCTTTCTTCCGGACTCATCAAATGAATCGGTTTTGAACCCATCACGCCAATCAAATCTTCCTTTCCATGCACAATCACACGTTGAGCAGTAAGTGTTTTGGGATCAAATCCACCCAGCGTATGAAATCGCAAAAAACCTTTTTCATCAATATGGGTAACAATGAATCCAATCTCATCCATATGCGCCGCCGCCATGATTTTCATCTTGCTTTGCCCTTTCTTTAACCCTGTTAAATTCCCCATTTTGTCAATGGAAACTTCATCGCATAATGGTTTTATTTCTTTTAAAATAAGTTCTCTTACTTTGGATTCGTGGCCGGGAGCGCCTGGGGTTTCACAAATTAATTTTAATAATGCTAAATTCATATACCGGTAAATTTAAGAGTACTAAAATAGAATAAATTAATGAAATGGTAAAGTACATCGAATGTAGAATTCGATGTTTCCTTAAAATTTCACTAAAATGATCTGCAAAAAAAACCTAAATCTTGGTGAGTTTTATAGTATTTGCTGTTGATCGCGAATGTAATGGGGTACTCGCAACATGAATAATATAATCGCCTTCTTTGATAAAATTTCGCTCCTCTAAATAATTCTTGGTATCGGCAACGGTGTCATCTGAACTTTCATATTTATCATAGTAAAAGCCACGAATACCCCATACCAAATTAAGGGTGTTGAGAATGGGAAGATTGTCTGTAAAAACATAGATCGGCGTCTTCGGGCGTTGCGCTGCAATTTTAAATGCTGTCATACCTGAGTGCGTCATGGTAACGATGGCGCTAGCATGGGTTTGCTTGGCCATCAAAGCGGCAATGTAGCAAATGTTTTCGGGGATGAAGTTTGGAGAATCTTTTGAAGGCGCATGTTCTCTAAAAAATATCACATCTTGATCTTCAATTTCCCTGATGATTTTTTGCATCGCTTCCACAGTGCCAACCGGAAATACACCTACGGATGTTTCTGCACTTAACATCAACGCATCGGCACCGTCAAATACAGCATTTCCCACATCGTTCGCTTCTGCGCGCGTTGGACGATAACTGGTAATCATGCTCTCCATCATTTGTGTAGCAATGATTACGGGTTTGGCGGCTTGATTGCATTTTTTTACGATGGCTTTTTGAATTACGGGCACTTTCTCCATCGCCATTTCTACTCCTAAATCACCTCGTGCAACCATAATTCCATCGCTCACTGCAATAATGGCATCAATGTTTTTTACCGCTTCTGGTTTTTCAATTTTAGCGATGACACGCGTTCTGCTATTCGCTTCTTTAATAATATTTTTTAGTTCAATAACATCTTCCGGCTTTCGCACAAAGGAAAGTCCAATCCACTCCACATTATTCTCCAAGGCAAACTCTAAATCTTTTCGATCTTTTGCAGTTAAGCTGGGAAGAGAAATGATGGTGTTGGGTAGATTCACTCCCTTGCGCGAAGAGAGTGGACCGCCATTAATGACTTTCGTTTTTACCCTTTCATCGGCTAAAATTTCAATCACTTGCAATTCAATTTTTCCATCGTCCACCAACACCATATCACCCACATTCACATCATTAAAAAAGTTAGGATACTTAATAAATACTTCTTTGCTAGACCCTGGAACTTCTCTGTGATTTAAAAGAAGTTCATCACCATTTTTTAAAACGATATCTTTCTCTTCCAAATCGCCAATTCGAATTTTTGGACCTTGCAAGTCGAAGAGAATAGCCACATGCGACTTCAACTTCGCGTTCAATTCACGAATCGTCGTAATAGCTTTTTGCATCAATACATGATCACCATGTGATCCATTTATTCGGCATACATCCATGCCGGCTAAAATCATTTTTTCTAAAATAACTTCGTTCAAACTGGCAGGACCAATCGTTGCAATAATCTTGGTGCGTGTATTATTATTATAACTCATTTTACGGGTGGTAATTTAGGCAGCGTATCATCTGCTTCAAAAATAGGTTCAAGGATTAAAAAATTTTCTGCCGACTTAATTTCAGTCGGATCCATTTCTTGGGCACTACTTATAATTTGTATGTTTAAAATATTCTTTAGTACCTGATCAACATCAGTATATCGACTTACATTTTTAATAACAAAAAAGTAATCGACTTGTTTTAATTCAGGAATAAATAAATTGTTCGATGTTTTATTGGTGATTAAATAAATTTCTTCTTCGTCTTCAGTTAAAAATAAAAAATAGGGAAAATGACTCGTGGTTCCTTTTTTGCCCATCTTCATTTCCAAATCTAATTTTTTTTCCAGACTGTAGCCCAACGTATTATTCAACTCAGCGCAAAGTTTATAATCACGATAGGCGCAATAAATGGCAATCACCACAAAATCAAAATCGGGTGTAAAATCCAGGGTATGGGTTTGTTTCTTAGCCACGCATCAAAAGTAAAGGCAAGAAATGGATTTGACGGTGATTTTATCATTTAATTTACTTTTTGGAACACAGATTTATTATGATGGTAGCGAGGCTTCGCTATGATTTGTTAAGATCCCCCGCCCCCAGCGACCGCCGCGCTTCTTTGCGCCCCTTGCGGTTAAACTGTAAATAATATGAGAGCTAAAATATAATACTTTCAATAAATATACTTCGCATCGCGAGGCTTCGCGACGTGTTTATTCGAATTTCGCGTATTGGCGTATTGGCGTATTCGCGTATTCGTATCGCGAAGCCTCGCGACGTACATTCGTATCGATTCGTAATTCGTATCCTCCCTTTTACCTACTTTCGCACCATGATTCTCGGAGATGAATATTTTATGCGTGCTGCTTTAGCAGAGGCGAAGGAAGCATTACTTCAAGATGAAGTTCCTATTGGTGCTGTGATTGTTGCGAACGGACAGATCATCGCCCGCGGACATAACATGGTTGAAAAGTTGAATGACGTAACCGCACATGCTGAAATGATGGCGTTTACGGCTGCGGCAGAAAATTTAGGTGGAAAATATTTAAAGGACTGTACCTTGTACGTTACACTCGAGCCTTGTACGATGTGCGCCGGTGCTTCTTTTTGGACACAAATTACTCGAATTGTATACGGCGCTTCCGACGAGAAACGTGGCTTCTCACAAATTTCATCTGCAAAAAAAATACTCCATCCTACAACTGAAGTGCAAGGTGGAGTATTAGAATCCGAGTGCTCGGAAATATTGAAATCTTATTTTAAATCGAAACGTTAATTATACGTTGATCGCTTGAAGTACTTGTAAGGTTAATGGCTTGTTTAAGAATTTACGAACGTACGGATTTTTGTTTGCACGATTCAAATCTTTAAAGCTTTCAGAAGTAGAAAGCATCACTACTTTAATTTGCATACGTTGGTCTTCCGGTAATTTTTCGAAAGCTTCCAAAAACTGAAACCCATCCATTTGTGGCATCATGATATCTAAAAAGATAACATCAGGCCATTTGTCTTTGGAAGTCGATTTTAAAAATTCCATCGCCTCAGGTGCTTCTTGATAAGTAATGACGTTCTCCGCGAATCCGTTCGTCTCGATGAGTTTTTTATTGATGAAATTGTCTAAGGAATTATCATCAATCAACATGGCTGTTGTATACTTTGCCTTCCCGCTCTTCGTTTTCTGCGACCCACTTTCGTGTGTCATTGTCTGACTGCTCATAGTTTAATTTGTCTTCTGTGTAATTTTTTGTTTTGTGGTTAGTGTCGCGAAACATCGCGAATAGAAGGCTTGATATGGATTAAAACGCAAATCAAGACCTGTGGTTGATCTAATAAATCAATTCCCTTACATGCTTCTTGCAAAATGTCTTGCAATTCTTACATTTTTTAAATGATAAACCATGTTTTCAGAGGTAAATCCATCTACCTAAAGAAAAAGAGTATGGTATAAAATAGGAACAGTCGGCCCTAGGCCAACTGCTCCATCCAAACCAACCAACAGCCTAACAGATCTTTCACCCTGATGGGTAATCGTTCATAGAACGATTTCTCCATGATTTATGCAATAGATTTTACTATTACATAAAAAGGGTTAACCTGCCATCCGAAGCTTTTGTTGAACCACTTCCGGAACCATGCTTTCTACATGGTAACCGTAGAGGCCAATATATCCTGCTTCCGGGAAGGGGACCATATCAAACCAGATATTTAATCCGCTGAAAGCCACCTTGCACCCGCTAGGATTTGTATTTTGAAGAGATTGCGTAATCTCTGGGTATGCGTTGAGCACATTGTCGGGAATTTTGCTTCCTTTTCGAACTTTCCACTCGCTGAGTAGAGGAAGGGCCGTTAAATTAGAATCCAATAATCGCATGTCATATCCTATGCGTATTACTGGAAAGGCATCCTGCATGTCATTTGTTGATTTGTTTTCTTTTTTCATTTTGTTGTGAATGATTACTCCACAATGTTACCCCAAAGGTTACGCCCCATTTGATGAATTTTTGTCGGAAACTTACATTAGGTTATGTGAATCGCCTCGGCCTTCGTACCTTTGTGGCAGATTTAAAAAAATTAACTAAGATGCCTTATCCAGAACAATTATGCGCTCCTATGCGCATTGAACTCACTAGCATTGGATTCGTTGAATTGAAAGATGCCCAGTCAGTAGATACTTTACTTCCTACCTCAAAGGGTGTTTCTCTCGTTGTGATGAACTCCGTTTGCGGATGTGCTGCCGGTGCCGCCCGGCCTGGAGTACGTTTGTCATTAGCGAATACAGAAGTAAAACCTGATCATTTATTCTGTGTTTTCGCTGGACAAGATGTGGAAGCAGTGGCGCAGGTTCGCAAGTACTTAGCTCCATTTCCTCCTTCTTCGCCATGCATTGCTTTGTTTAAAGATGGTAAATTGGTGCATATGATTGAACGTCATCATATTGAAGGCCATTCTGCGGAAATGATTGCAGAGAATTTAGTAGCTTCATTTGATGAGTTTTGCAGCGTAAAAGCATAGGCTAAGCCCCAAAATCTTACAAAAAGGCGGTCAGATGAGGCCGTCTTTTTTTTGTTTATATGGGTGTTTTGATGAATAAAGATTCTCACTTACCAGGAAATTAATCTTTACTCTTCTTTTTTTGAGAAGGGACAACTTCCTTCCTTTTGTAAAGTGGCAAAAATTAAATCCTTTACTTGATCACGGAGCCCGTTGGCATCATCTTCTGTTAATCCAATGGTAGAAATAGGAGCGTGGATCACGATTCTTGATAAACCTGGTCTTAACAGAAGTTTTTCTCCAACTCTATCCGGAAAGATGCACCAATTGTCGAGGAAGGTAATGGGTACAATGGGAACTTGCATTTCTATGGCTAATTTAAAAGCACCGTTCTTGAAAGGACCTAATTCGGGAGAACAATCCGGAATGGTTGCCTCTGGGAATATGGCCAAGCTAATTCCTTTCTGTAAATCTTTTCTTGCCCTTTTATAAGCCTTATGCGAATCTTTGATGCTACTACGATCCACCGAAATATTCATACTCTTGAAAAAGATATTGAAGAGCGGAACATTTCTTAACTCTGCCTTCCCCATAAAATGAAAATAATTCGGAAAACCAATGTTCGCAGTAAGAATATCGAGGTATGAGCTATGGTTGGGTGTGAGGATGTAGGCTTGGTTAGGATCAATCTTGCCCTCTTTACGAATGGTGTAAAAAATTCCAGTTGA
>JBJXGU010000037.1:0-11247 GCA_046160245.1 Bacteroidia bacterium | reverse complement strand
TTGAAAATGAAGTAATTTGAAGAGGTGACAAAGTGTACTAAACTATGTTTCCACCGCAAAGAACGCCAATTAAGATCTTGATGCCTCGTGTCATTTCTCGATAGAGATCGGAACCATTATGGTAAAGACACACAACACCAATACACCAATCCACCATCGCGAAGCCTCGCGACACCAATCCACCAATTTACCAATTTACCAATCCACCAACTTTCCAATTCCTTTAACATTTAGATAACTACAATTCCTGTAACATCAATGCATCTTTGTTCATCTCATCCATATTAAACGCAAAAATTATTCGTTTCATCATTAAAATAAATTGAAAAATTGCAAAAATCAGACAAAGTTGAAGCCAATATTAAAAATAATCTTCCTAAAATTCAACATATTAACATTATAAAAGGTACTATGTGTTGCAAAGTACCTTTTCGTTTATGTACATTTGCAGAGTCGAAAAAAAGATAAACAAAATTTTAAAATCAAAGCCATGAAAACTAACCTCAACCCCCGTGCAGTGTTAATGTTCTTACTTCTTTCATCAGCTACCTATCAGGTGCAAGCTGCCATCACTTCTGATGAAAAAGTAGTAAAAGCGGCTCGTTTCGAAAATACTTGGATTCCATCGATCCAACTTAAAGAAGTAGAGATCTCAGCAAGTCGTTCCGAAAGTACAATTGTTGAGGCTACTTCTTATGAAGGCTCTCTTATTCCATCTATTCAAATGAATGAAGTAACTATAAAAGCTTCAGGTATATATAATGATAACGATCTTCAAAAAGTTGGATTCGTAGAACCGAATAGAGCTCAATACTTGACTGATGTAATTCTTTACAATGGTGAATATATTCCCCTAATTCAACTTCAGGAAGTAAATGTGGAAGCTACTGCCATCAACACGAGTGTTACTGCTCAAGATGTGAATTCTCCAGAAAAAGTAAATGAAGGCATGTTGCAGGTTAATGCTCGACAAACATTCAATGTGTTGATTGATTTTATTATCACCAAAAGCATGGAAATGGTTAGGCCTTTTGTGCCTACCGGTTCGGGAAATTAAATTTTGAAGTTTTCCTCTTACCCGAGGATTTGCACAAAGGTCTTTTAATTAAATCATAAAACGGCCCTTTAGCGCTTAGAGAAATCGAAGGTGTTAAAGGGTTTTTCGTTTTTATAAAGATTTTATCCTATCTGGGGTCATGAAGGATTTGATATTACAGCAATTATTAACGAACAAAATTAATATTCGAATTAAAACACTGAGATATATAAAAATGAACCTCAGAGAGGTTCAACCTAATTAGCGAAGCGAACAAAAATATTAACCCAACCCCAGCGGGGTTGCACATTGCTGGTTGTTCCCGCGTATTTGTATGACCCCGCTGGGGTCAGGTCAAAAAAAATGCTTTTCGTTTCTATTGAGGTTTGACCCCAATGGGGTCATGTTTGCTTCGAATTTGAATTAATTAAAATTGTATGATAAATCATTTGCAAAAGATTATTTTCATTTACAAAAGAACCCGAGCGGGGTTCCACCTTATTAGCGAAGCGCAAAAATATACAGCCCAACTACAGCGAAGTTGCACAGCGACGTTGGACACCGGCATTTGTTCCCGTGTATTTGTTTGACCCCGATGGGGTCAGGTTAAAAAATAAAATCTCCTTGGCTATAAATATTTGACCTCTATGAGGTCATGAAGAATAAGAAATTACGACAATTATTAAAAAAGATTGCTGGAATTTTTGAATTTTGGGAAGTAGGACTTTATAGTTGGAAAATTAAGTCCCCAAATACTCCAACTCCTCCGACTCATAAATCTTTTGATTATTGAGGGAATTGGAAATACTGATCATCGCTTTGGCAACCTTAAAATTGTGGATGGGTCTGTACTTTTTTAGTTTTCCGACCATCAAAAAAGAGAAAAGAACCATGAAGAATTGAGCGAATCGTTCCCCAAAACGGAACTCATGACGAGGACCTAGCAGTAAGGAAGGTCGGATAAAAGCTACTTTTTGAAAACTATATCCAGCTGAAATATCTCGTTCCATTTCACCTTTAGTCTTCAAATAAAAATTATCAGATAAAGGATTAGAATCAATGGATGAAATAACAATAAACTTCGGGATATTCCCTTTTTCTGCCAGAGCGGCCAAATCGAGAGGGATTTGATAATCGACTTTCCGAAAAGCTTCCTTTGATCCTGCTTTTTTGATGGTAGTTCCAATACAACAAAAAAGTGCATGAGCATCTTTTACCAGGGGAACATACTTTTCTAAATGATCGAATTTGGTGATAATGCAATGTACTTTTTTATGTTTCCATTCCACTGCTTTACGAGAAAGCACCAAAATTTTATGAACTGACACATCTGCCACCAAGATATCCATCAACCTACTTCCGATTAATCCAGTAGCACCTACAACTACAATCTCTTTTACGTGGTTATTATGCATTTCTATCTGAGCGCGGTAATTGACTAGCTTACAAAATTACAACGCTTTACTATGTAAATTGTTATTGATTCTCTTTTTGCTAAGAATAGAAACAACCTGGTTTATCGCCTTATTTATGAACAATATGCGTATAAGAGAATCAGAAGAAATTACTTAATTCTCACACAAAATATTATAGTTAAGTATTTAAATATAAACTATATACAAATTAATTTTTCGAATTCTAACTTGAATTAAATCCCTTAGCGTAAAAACAGGGAAATAGTGAATAAGGATACAGGATAAAAGCCCTACCTTTGCATCAAGATTCTACTGTATGGAGGAAGATGATGACGAAATGGAAAACATGGATGAGCGAAGTGAGCATATCCAGCAATCCATAGAGAAGTACGAGAAAATGCGTGAAAAGCAGGAACGTTACTTTTTTGACGTTGATGCACTAGTGAAAATTATAGATCATTTTATTGAGCGACTTGAATTTGAAAAGGCGCTTGAAGTGACGAAGTATGCTTTTACATTACATCCTCACTCGGTAAACTTTACATTGAAAGAAGCCCATCTCCTCGCTTTAATGGGCAATGAAAAAGGTGCGCTTGCCCTGTTAGAAAAGGTTGAACATGTAAATCCTTTTGATATTGAAATTCATTTGTTGAGAGGAAATATTTACAATGCCCTTGAAAAATATCCGAGTGCCCTTGCTAGTTTTCGCAAAGCATTAGAAATGGCAGATGAACAAAAGGATGATATTTACTTGAGTCTGGCTATTACGTATCAAAACATGTCGGAGTATAGTCGCGCTGTGGATTACTATAAACTTTGTTTACTTGCGAATCCATCTAACGAAGTAGCCATGGAAGAAATGGTACTTAGTTTAGAATTTAGTAAACGGATTCCAGAGGGCATTGAGTTTTACAAACTCCTGATCGACGAACATCCTTATGGATATATGCTTTGGTATTACCTCGGTGATTTATATACCAAGCAAGGTGCTTTTGAAGATGCGATTACCGCTTATGATTATACTCTGCTTATTAAAGAAGACTTTGCTCCTGCCCTCTTGGACATGGCTCAAGCTTTATCGTTTTTAGAAAAATTTACCGAGGCCATCGAAAAGTATAAAACTGCTTTTGAGTATTGTAAGCCCGATGCCTTCACCTATTACAATATTGGTGAATGTTACGAGAACTTACATGAGTTTGAAACGGCTCGCACCTACTATAAAAAAGCAGTGAAACTCTCTGCGGAGATGTCGCAAGCATGGTTTGGCATTGGCGTTACTTTCGAGGAAGAAGATCGTTGGTACGAAGCCATTCATTACATCAAAAAAGCCATTGAACTGGACGATCAAAACGGTGAGTATTGGTTAGGTTTGGGCGATTGCGAATACCGATTAAATAATTACGAAGAAGCCGAAGAATGCTATCGTAAAGTAATTGATTTTGATCCTGAAAATGAGGATGGCTGGATTTCGTATTCAGAGTTACTCGCGGAACTAAATAGACCTTTCGAAGCTTCAGAAATTATTAACACAGCTCTTTTTTATCATCATGATAATCAGGAGTTAAGGTACCGACAAGTGGTTTATCTTTATCAAGCAGGATACCAACAAGATGCCTACGTTCGTTTCGCTGAGACGATGGAAAAATATCCTACCGGATTTGCTATTATATTTGAACTATTGCCGTCCCTAGAGTTTGATTCTCATATTGGGGACATCATAAGAAACAACAGAGAAATTTGAAGAACATGAACTTTGAATTATCACATATTCCGCACCGACATGTGAAACCACGCTTAGCGGGTTTAACCATGGTTATGGACAAAGGTCTTAGCATTCGTGAATGTGAGAACTTGATTGATGGTAGTGGTGAATACATTGATATCATCAAACTCGGTTTTGGAAGCTCCTTGATCACTCCTAAACTTGAAAACAAATTAGCTTTTTTCAGAGAGGTAGGTATGCCCGTTTATTTCGGTGGTACGTTATTCGAAGCTTTTGTAGTGAGAGGACAATTTGAAGATTACCTTCGATTGCTGGATAAATTTAAGATGGAATATGTTGAAGTATCCGACGGGTCCATCACGATGCCACATCCCGAAAAATGTCATTACATTGAGCGTTTGAGTAAGCGCGTCACTGTTATCAGTGAAGTGGGCTCTAAAGAAGAAGGAATTTTAATTCGCCCTAATAAGTGGATTGAAATGATGCAAGCGGAATTGGAAGCGGGAGCCTGGAAAGTGATTGCTGAAGCTCGTGAAAGTGGAACAGTAGGGATTTATCGTCCCAATGGAAAGGCGCATGTAGTGTTGATTAATAAAATTGTAGCAAAGGTTGCTCCTGAAAAAATCATTTGGGAAACACCACAAAAATCACAACAAGCTTATTTCATCAAACTCTTTGGTGCGAATGTCAACTTGGGAAATATTTCTCCACAGGAAGTAATCGCTTTAGAAACGTTGCGTCTGGGATTACGCAGCGACACCTTCTTTCAATATTTAGATAAGTCGTTAAATTCATCTATCATCGAAGACCCTAGTCTTGCACCCACCAAGAAAACTGAATTAAAACCGATATGAAAGAAAAAACTGTATCCGAGCTGAAGCAAATGCAAGATGACGGAGTCGATTTTCAATTGATCGATGTTCGTGAAGAGCATGAATTTGATATGTGTAATTTAGAAGGAGAATTGATTCCATTAGGAAGCCTTCTTACCGACATCGATAAAATTCGTAAAGACGTTCCCGTTATCGTTCATTGCAGAAGTGGATCCAGAAGTGCTGCCGCCATCAACGAATTGGAAAAGCGTTTTGGCTATGAAAATCTTTATAATTTAAAGGGTGGTATCATGGCCTATAGCAAAGAGATTGATCCTACTATTATCGTTTCTTAATTCCAAAATATGCATTCTATTCTTGACTTTATTCTCCATATCAACGACCATTTAGCCACCATGGTTACAGAATATGGAGTAGCTGTTTACGGCATACTCTTTCTGATCATCTTTGTTGAAACTGGATTAATTGTGATGCCCTTTCTGCCTGGTGATTCTTTGCTTTTTGCAGCAGGGGCATTGTGCGCGAATGAAGCTACTGGATTAAATTTAGGAATTCTCATCGGACTCTTATCCTTTGCAGCCATTTTGGGAGATAATGTAAACTATGCGGTTGGTAGATTTCTAGGTGTTCGAGCAACAGAAGTTAAGTTTCGTGGAAAAAGAATTGTCAAGCAAAAATATTTAGACGACACGCATGCCTTTTTTGAAAAGCATGGTACCAAAGCTATCATCATGGCTCGCTTCATTCCTATTGTAAGAACCTTTACTCCTTTTGTAGCTGGCTTAGGCGAGATGAGTTATAAAAAGAAATTTTTGCCTTACGATATTGCTGGCGGTGTTTTATGGATCAGCAGTATGTCTATTTGTGGTTATTTATTTGGACAGATGCCCTGGGTAAAAGAGCATTTTGAATTGGTAGTGATTATGATCATTGTACTTTCTGTTCTTCCGATGGTGTTCAGCATACTGAAAAGCAAATTTTCAAAAAGTTAATGCCTCGCTTTGCGCTGATTGGAAAAAAGCTAGGACATTCTTGGTCGAAGCAATGGTTCGCAGAAAAATTTTCGAGTAATCAATTTAAAGGCTATGAATACATCAATGTTGAAACTGATTCAATTGATGAAATACGCCACATCGTTCAAGAATATAAATTAGATGGATTTAACATTACCATTCCCTATAAACGATCGATTCTTCCTTTTTTAGATGGATGTACAACAGAAGTTGAAAAAATTGGTGCGGTAAATACGGTTAAGCTTTTGGCTGATGGGAAATTAATTGGATACAACACGGATGTTTTTGGATTCGAAAAATCCATCACTCCCCTCCTACATACCCATCAACACAAAGCATTAATATTAGGCAATGGAGGTGCTTCACAAGCCGTGAAATTCATCTTACAAAAATTAAATATTTCTTTTCAGATGATATCCCGAACAAAGGAGAGTGGGAATGAGAGTGAGAATGAGAATGAGAGTGAGAATATTCTCGTTTATGCTGATTTAACGCCTTCGCTCATTGCTGAACACACACTCATCATTAACACGACTCCCTTAGGCATGTATCCTAATTTGGAGAGTTGTCCGGATATTCCATATGAAGCCATTGGAAAAGAACATCTCCTTTTCGATTTAGTTTATAATCCACTAGAGACATTGTTTCTAAAAAAGGCTCGACTACAAGGGGCTCAAACAAAAAACGGAGAAGAGATGTTACATCTACAAGCTGAAAGAGCTCTAGAGATATGGATGGAAGAGGGTTAAGACTGATACTTTATTTGAAATGTTCCAAGAGATAAAAAATACATCTTCGACTATGATAAGTTTAATACAACGCAGTTTATTTTGATTGAATAAATTTATAATGACAGATTGAATTATATTTCAATTAAAAATTTGATTAAAAGTTTCATTCTTGTTTTTCTTTTACCATAGAAACCGCAGTGTTTTACACAAAGCCTTGGATATTTTCACAGAGTTAGCAGCACTTTTTTAATCCGAAAAAAGCACCCAAATAAAATTTTATAATTAAATATCAATAAGTTAATTAAGGAAATGATGCGCAATTGCATAATTGTCAATTTACCTTTTACTTTTATGGAAACTTAAATAAAATTTTATGAAAAAACAAATTCTTAATTCAATCTTGGGGGGGGTATACTTCTCATTATCAGCACTTTAAATAGTGTCTTTGCACAGTCTACTTGTACTAGTTTTGCAAGTTTTAATCAACCAACTCGAGCCATTTTTACTGCTTCCAATGCAGCTGCAGGTGCAGAAAATTCAGGTTGCGATATCTTTAGAGGAACAATGCAAGGAATAACCGATGATTTTTTAGCTAGGGCTTGGGATGGTGCGACGCCCAGTGTGTATGTTGAATTTAATGGTATGACAAGTACTATTCCACTAGGCAGAACCGATGATTTTGACCCTGATGTTGCTTTATTGCAAAGAAATAATTGCAATTATGGATATCCCTATGTACTTGTAACCTATTTAACAAGTGATCCTAGAATAGTAATGTTAGAGATTTATGCAGTAATTGCAAGCCCTGGGTTTCCAGTTCCACCAAATTTATTTTTACTTCAATCTATAAATATAGCAAACACCCTTCCTGTTGGAACACCTTTGTTAAACTTTTCAACAACTGTTAATATTGATAGCGACCAGTTTGATAAGTATGTGATAGTATGGGATCATCCAGATCCTGTTTTAAATAAAGCCAAAGTGTATTGTTATACTGGTTTTATGAGTAATAATTGTGCCTTTAACTCTCAAGGCGCTATTGTTATGCCGCTGCAAAGTGGTGTAACTACATCTTTAAATCTCCCTTGGTCCATTTCTCAGGCTTACCAATCCGACGTAAGTGTTGTAACCGTGGTAAACAATGGAGTCCAAGACATCGAAATTCAATACGCTTACATTGCCGATAATGGAGATAAAGTAATTTTCCAGCAAGAAAAGTTTTGGGATGTTTACAACTCCAATTTGACAAACTTAACACATTCAAAATTGATTTTTAGTGATATGGGGTTAGGTCAAGGTCAATTAGCATCTCAAAGTTTATTTCCAAATGGCATCACTTATAATTCTCCCTCAGTTGCGGTCACTCGATCAGCCGGGCCGGGTACAAATGGACAATTACCTAATTATGGATATTCGGTAGTGGTGGGATCGAACGCAAGTAATGGAAATGGTGATTTCAATTATATTTTGGGTTATGTCTATTCTTACGACCTTGGTTTAGGTGGAGAATATTATCAAACTTTTTCAGCAGGAGTTGATCCCTTATCAGGTACTAATTTTGTTGGTACTACAGGTTGGCCAACTTCAGCAACGTTCGATTATAATCTAACAACTGCCAATATAAATTACGCTCCCAAAGTCACCTACGATCGCCGCTCGTTTATTGGGAATTTAGGAAATGCAGGATATTTAACCATTGCTTGGAATACTGTTGATGTAGGTTGCGGAGAACAAGCTCCTGTAGCGATGTATGGGCAGGTTAAAGATGGAAGTAGAGTCTCTACAACTCGACCAGAACATAATGATTTAAATATTGTTTCTGATCCTAGTTTAAATTCAGGAACTCTTCAAAATGAATGGGGAATGTCACTAGCAGGTGAGCAAGGATTTAATTTATTGTGGGCATGGTTAGAAGATGATGCTGGTGGAACAAGATATGCTAAATATAAAGTAAGCCCAAGTGGAGGTGCACTTCGAACCGAAAAAGATGAAAACAAAGTTTTATGTTTACCTATTACTCAAAGCTTAGTTACAGAAGGAAATTTGCAAATATCCTCTAATTGCGACCAATGGTTAGCTGGTAATTATGAAATTTTCGCTGTGAATGGACAAAGAGTTTTAGCCGGTACATTTAATTTACAAAGTAGTACTTCTGAAATAAAACTTGGTAATCTTACTCCTGCACTGTATTTCCTTCGTTTGACCAATACAAACCAACAAAGCCATGCAACCAAGTTTATCATTCATTAAACAAATATTGTCATTCACTGTCCTGCTGTTTTTATCGGCAGGACAGTTATTCTCCCAAACTAATTATCAAAAATTGGGCGAATGGCAAATCGATCGAACGGATAGTGTTAGTCAATATTTTAGCAACTTTTATTCGGAAAGAAATAATATTTCATTAATCGGTAAGTATTTTTCACCGGGTACAATAGGCTCCATGAATGTTGTATATCCTCCTTCCTGTAATGGATCTGTTGATTTCTTTGTACTCAATTTAGATACAAATATGACTTTTAAAAATTGTTTTCACTTCGGAGGAAAGAATTCAGTTATTCCTTTTTTTTCAAACTTTACTAAATGGAAGAATGACACTCTTGTAATAGTTGGTATCGCAAGTTTTTTTCCTGACACCGCATGTGAAATGCAAAGCCTTCCACATGGTGACGAAAGAGATATTTGGGTGGTAGTATCTGATACTATTGGCAATGTCTTAAATGAAAGACTAATTGGTACAGCATATCCTGATTATTCAGGGTGGCGTGGAGTTTTTTTAGATACTGTATTTACCATGGCGGTTTACATACCTGCACCATTTGCTGGGGACGACCTTTGGAATTTGCCTCCTTCGTGTATTAATTGCCCGCCCAATAGTACTATGATAAATTTAAGCACCTTTAACTATGGGTTACAAAAAATTGGAGAAAAATACGTTGGTCCTGCATTTGTATATGAAAATCATTTCTTACACGATAGTATTAATCATTTCATATATATGATATCTAGGGTAAATACAACACAACCCAATACAATGGATGTAACTCAGGCGGGAACGGGAATTGATATATGGATTTTAAAAATGGATGAGCAGTTAAATATTCTTTCTGATCATAGAATTATTACTCCATTTGATGAGCTTAGTATTAAAGCCTTGCCTAAATTTTTGCCCAATGGAAATATATTAATATGGGGAGCAACAACCAGTTATTTTGGAGCAGGACTTCAAGGAACTCCACAAGGTGGGCAAGATTTATTTTTGTACGAAGTAGATACTGCAGGCAATCTCGTAAACGATCGATGTTATGGGACTACAATAAATGATGAAGTTAATGGAGTATCACTTTTGAAAAACGGGATGATCATGGTGTCAATATCTACTCATGCAGGAATTAGTGGAAATAAAACTGAGCCATCGCGAGGTGCTGGTGATGCTTGGTTTCTATTTTTGGATGCTAGCCTTAATATCATTTATCAAAAAACATTAGGTGGCTCAAATAGTGACAGGCCGGCCGGCGCCGGTGCTGCAGCTATTCATGAGTGGGCGGATGGTTCAGTATTGGTAATGATGGAAAGTGAATCTGATTCAACTGGTGATAAAACTATTCCTAGTTATCCGCATCCTATTCTTGATGATCTATGGCTGGTGCGTTTTATGCCTGGATTGTTAACGGGTATTGATGAAGTAGCGAGTGTTCCTACAGTTCCGTTTGTGTTTCCCAATCCTGCAACGAATGAATTTGAAATACGCATACCAAATATTCGCAGCTATTCCGTCTATCAATTGGATGGAAGGCTCATTACCCAAGGAAACGTTAAAAACGAAGAAGCGATAACTGTTTCTTGCGCTAAATGGAATCAAGGGGTATATTTGGTAGAAGTAATCAAATCGAATGGTTCTAGGATGGTAAATAAGTTGGTAAAGCAATGAGAAGATCGACGCATTACACAAATAAAATTTTGGACTAAACTACGAATCCAAAAAGAATAAGATGTGTAATGGGCTCATCTAAATAAAATAGTATGCTTATATTTGCCGTAAATCACCGAACCTATGCAACTCGATAACAGAAATAAGTTTCTCATCCTATTCATCCTTTTAGGAGCCGTTTCCCGTTTCTTTCCAAGCCCATTCAATTTTACTCCACTTGCTGCTATGGCATTATTTGGAGGGACGTATTTGATAAATAAAAAATGGGCGTTTTTAATTCCAATAACCTCGCTATTTATCAGTGACATCATCTTTGAAATTTATAATGGAACTGGATTTTATCCCGATATGATTTTCGTGTATGGCAGTATGGCTATTATCACTTGCTTAGGCTTCTACCTTCGCGGCAGAGAGCAGCGCCAAAACATTATGGTTGCATCCTTAACGGGCTCCATCATCTTCTTCTTACTTACCAATTTCGGAACTTGGACAACTGGCTATTATGGATACACTTCAACAGGATTGATGAATTGTTATGTTGCTGCCATTCCTTTCTTCAAAGGAA
>JBJXGU010000036.1:0-16520 GCA_046160245.1 Bacteroidia bacterium | reverse complement strand
GGAGACAGTGTGCAACTATCAGCAACTCCAAATGGATCTTTAGTGATTTCAGGATATAATGTTGCCGGAATTACGTACGCACCAACAGTGGGTTCAGGAACTGCCGTATCTTTAGCTGATGATGTGGTGTCGTGGGCGCTACCCATCGGATTTAATTTTAATTTCTACGGAAATACATATTCTAATTTTTATATTTCTTCCAATGGCTTTATTGGTTTCACTCCTGGAATGGTGAATGGATGTTGTCAAGGACAAAATATTCCAAATCCATCCGATCCAGATAATTTAATTGCGTTTGCTTTTAATGATTTGAATCCATCGGTGAATGGTAGTGTTGTCAATTATTTCACTACAGGTACTTCGCCTAACAAAAAGTTAGTGGTGAATTATCAGACCTATCATTATAACGGTACCGCCTTTCCGATGAAAGGTCAAATCGTATTATTAGAAAATGGCAATAGTATCGAAATACATGCTGATAGTATCGTTAGTCCCTCAGGAAATGTTACAACACAAGGCGTGGAAAATGCGAGCGGAACGTTAGCTACTACTTTTGCTGGACGCAATGCAACGGTGTTTACCGTTTATAATAATGCGGTTCGATTTACTCCATATTCAAATTATAACTATGCATGGACGCCTTCCGCTATCATGAACAATGCGTCTATTGCTGCACCGAAAGCTGCTCCAACATCAACCACCAACTTTAATGTTATTGTTACCGATCCAAATGGATGTACCTCTGCACAAGTTGTAAATGTGATCGTAAACGTTTGCGGAACTGGAGCCGGTTTAAATTTGCGAACCTTTATTGAAGGGTTAAAATCAGGTCCCGGTGTGATGACTCCTGTATTATTTAATACCGGACAAAGTGCAAATCCATTGGACTGCGACACCATTACCATTGAGTTGCGCAACACAGCTACACCTTTTGCACTGGTATATTCAGTAGATGCGTTATTAAGCACGAATGGATATGCATCCGCAAATTTCCCGTTGGGAGCATTAGGCAATAGTTATTACATAGTCGTTCGTTCAAGAAATGGAATTGAAACTTGGTCGAAGTTGCCTGTGTTGATGGGCGCATCTACGGTATTCGATTTAACAACCCCATAGAAAGACAGAGGGAGAATGATTGTGAGAGCGAGAAAGAGTGTGAGAGAGAAGTATGAGGAGCTAGAGAAGCACTTCAGAGCGCAGCCTTAGCGACTCCGCGCCTTTTAAACCTGAGCTTGCCGAGGGTTGCGAGAAAACTAGCGAAGAGAAAACTAGCGAAGAGAATACTATCGTAGCGCAGCCTTCGCGTCTTTTTAACCTGAGCTTACCGAGGGTTGCGAGAAAATTAGCGCAGAGAAAACTGGCGAAGAGAAAATTATCGAAGCGCAGCCTTAGCGCCTTCGCGTCTTTTAAACCTGAGCTTGCCGAGGATTGCGAGAAACTTTAGCGTAGTATTACCTCATCCTTAATAATTTCTATTTATTTCCGTAACCCCTTCTTCGTTTTGATGTGTCAACTTTGCATCAGAAGAATTAAATCAGATGAAAGCATTAGCTAAGAAAGTAAAATGTCCACATTGTGGAAATGTGATGGATCCCATCAAGGTAAATCCATCTGACAAATCCATCAAAGTAATGTCAAGAGTGTATAAAGCAAAACGATTTATTTGCCACGCTTGTTTGCATGAAAAGAAAACGTATGACCGTATTCGAAATCAATTGGCTTTAATAGCTATTGAGAATCAATTCAAGAATTAATCCTGATGGAGAAATCGAAAAAAACGATTACCCATCAGGACAAACCCTTATAGAAAGTTCGTATTTCGACAGTCTATAGGGCAAATGATGATAATGTATAATTTGGATTAAAAATATTACGCATAAAAAAACCTGCTACTCTTTCGAATAGCAGGTTTTTTTATTTTTATGTTCTTATTTATTAAGAATAATTCTCTTCACCGTTTGTGAAGCACCCGATTGTACTTTAATCAAATAAATACCATTGTGGTATTCCGATAAATCAATTTGTCCTACAGAAGCATTCGGTTTTAAAGTAACCACCTTTAATTCATTTCCAAGGATATCACTTACACGTACATTCACAGCTCTACCATTAGTAGCTTTGTAATTGATTGTAACAATACCTCTTGATGGATTTGGATAAACTTCAATAGCTAATGTAGATTTTGGAGTACTCAATCCAGTTACACAGTTCGTGTTGGCATTTGTATTCGCAGCTCCGGGAGTACTACAAACACGATTAAAATCCGTAGAGTCATCATTTGAATCATTTCCATCAGGGAAACGTGAAATACTCATGTATTTGTTGGCAATACTATCCGCTTGCGCAGTATCACTTTGTGCTAATGGACATCCATTACCAGATGCATAAGGAGCTATGCAAGTTCCTTCGTAACTAACAACATCAATAAGGTTCAAGTTGAAGTTTTCACGGATAGCTATTGCATCCGGTGAACCATTTTGAATGATATTAACAAATTTATTTGGAAGTGCCATATCGCAATTTGGAACCATTCCTCCGCTACCACAAATTACGAAATAGCTACCTGGAGCTAAAAGTTGAGCTGGCAATGGAAAACTGTCGTAGAGTACATTGCTCGTTGCATTTCCGTTAAATAATAAAACTGTGTAATCAGCAAGCATGATGTTAGCAGTCGATGCATTATAAAGTTCAATAAATTCAGCACTGTCAACACTTGGTTGATCATAGTCAACTTCGTTAATTACTAAAGTAGATTGAGCAATCGTTGTACTTGCCGCGGCCGCAATGATGAACAATAAAGTAAAGATTTTTTTCATTTTTTAATTATTAATTATTTGTCGCAAAAGTAATGAATAAATGAGCAGTAATACCTAATGATGACATACTTCACTATTATTTAATCTAAAAAACAGAGATGTATATTACTGATTATCAATGTTTAATATTAATAAATAAAGGAAAAATACATAAAAACTCAACTAATAAGTCAACCTGTTTGATCTCTGATGAATATATATTTTCAAAACGCCTTATGTATGAAGAAAAACCTTTCTCTTAAAGCAATCTGGAAACCTCTCTCCTCTAATAGCGAAGCCTCGCAAAAATCTAAAATCTAAAGTCTAAAATCTAAAGTCTAACATCCCCTTTCCCACCGCTTCCATCAATTTTCACCCGACAATCCTTCTTATTCACCAAAAGGATCTAACAATAACCTCTGATTCGATGGTATTTTGCGTCAGTAGAACACAAAATATATGATAAAAGACGTCCCTTCCGTAGAACAGTTTAACTCACTTAGCTTCGATGAACAAGCATGGCATGTTTGGCATCACGCCACTTTTATGATAGTACGACAAAACTTACAGTATAGAGTTAATCTATATTATATGAATGGATTTTACATTCAGTTGTGGTATCATGTGAAGAAGAATCGTATTAATAAAATTGGTGCAACGTATTCAAATTCTGTAATGAATCCGTATCTCCGACTAATCGAATTGAAAGATATTATTTCGTAATGCTGGCATCAGCCCTGCATCCAAATAGAAAGCCCTGCATAGTTGCGGGGCTTTGAATTTTTAATTAGTTATTGAAATTCTAGCAACTATAATACTGACAGTTTAAACGCAAGGAACGCTAAGAGGCGCAGCGGTCGCGGGGTTTAAAAATATTTTTCGAAGCAAAATAAATTCGCTTCTGAAAAAAAACTAGAAGCTTGAAGCCAAAAGCTAGCAGCCTAACAATATCCGAAGCAGAAATTAAATTTCAGATTGAAACTCGTTAAGAACTACAGCGGGATATTCCCATGCTTTTTCTTTGGCAACTTCACTACTTTATTCTCTAACATAGCGAATGCATTAATTAATTTCTGACGCGTATCTTCCGGTTTAATCACTTCATCTACATAACCACGCTCTGCTGCGCGATATGGATTTGCAAAATGATTGATATACTCTTCTTCTTTTTCTTTCAATTTCGCTGCTGGGTCTTTTGCTTTCGAAATTTCTCCTTTGAAAATAATTTCTGCTGCTCCTCTTGCACCCATTACCGCAATCTCCGCTGTTGGCCAAGCATAATTCATATCGGCACCAATATGTTTTGAATTCATTACATCATAAGCACCACCGTAAGCTTTACGAGTAATTACCGTCACTCTCGGAACCGTTGCTTCACAAAACGCATATAATAATTTCGCACCGTTGCTAATAATTCCATTCCACTCCTGATCAGTACCCGGTAAAAATCCTGGAACATCTTCCAACACTAATAGTGGAACATTAAAGCAATCACAGAAACGAACAAAGCGAGCCGCCTTGGTAGAGGAATGTATGTCGAGAACTCCTGCTAAGTAAGCAGGTTGATTAGCAACGATACCAATGGATCTTCCGGCTAGACGAGCAAATCCAACTACAATATTTTCAGCAAAATTTTTATGCACTTCAAAAAATCCTTCTCCATCATCGTCTATTATATGATCAATGACTTCACGAATATCATAAGGTTGATTGGGATTTTCTGGAATGATGGAATTCAGCGCAAGACGTTTTTCATTGCTTACCGTATAGGCGTAGTGTGGAGCTTGGTCTTCACAATTCGAAGGAATATAACTCAATAATCTTTTAATAGAGTTGATGCATTCAATTTCATTAGCACAAGAAAAATGCGTCACACCTGATTTTACACTGTGAGCCGATGCGCCACCTAAATCTTCACTACTAACTTCCTCATGCGTTACCGTCTTCACAACATTGGGTCCTGTCACAAACATGTAAGAAGTATTTTCAACCATCATAATGAAATCAGTGATAGCAGGAGAATAAACGGCTCCTCCAGCACAAGGTCCCATGATGGCAGAAATTTGTGGAATCACTCCAGAAGCCATTGTGTTTCTGTAAAAGATATCGGCATACCCACCTAAGGAAACTACACCTTCTTGAATACGAGCTCCACCCGAATCGTTAAGTCCGATGAGCGGTGCTCCATTCTGCATCGCTAAATCCATGATGCGACAAATTTTTCCGGCATGAGCTTCGGCTAATGAACCTCCAAACACGGTGAAGTCTTGTGCAAAAACATACACCAACCGACCTGCAATTTTTCCATAGCCTGTTACTACGCCATCACCTAAATATTTTTCTTTGTCTAAACCAAACTCCACCGACCGATGTGTCACCAACATTCCAATCTCTTCAAAGCTGCCTTCATCTAATAAAAAATGAAGTCGCTCTCTCGCCGTCAGCTTTCCTCTTTTATGTTGAGCTGCAATACGATTTTCGCCTCCGCCTTTTTGCGCTTCTTCTTGTTTTTGCTGTAGTAAAGTGAACATGTTCTATGGATATTTATGGCTTCAAAAGTAATGGAAATTTGATCATCTTCGAAGCACATGGTGAAAGGGTAACTCACTGTTTGAGTTGAAAATCGAGATTGAAATTCAAAATAGGTAGAGTTTATTATGAAAAAATGCCCCTAATAAATAAAGGCATTGAAAACTCCAATGCCTTTCACTTTTTAATAAACCTGAACTATTATTTCATTCCTTTAGACATTTCATCCGTTGTCGTAAATTGCTGTATAATTAAAAGAAATCAAAATTTAAAACGTTGATCCCAATTTGAAAGGGATGTAAACTGGGCCCTCTATTTTCTTTAAACAACGTGTTTAATGAGTACGAAGCATACAAAGTGTACGATTGATAGCCGATTCGAAACGTGGCATCATAACGAAAGGGCTGGATATTAAATTCGTCATGTCGCTTTGATTTTTCTTTATCACCGTCTTCCGTATACACCAATTTTAAGTGCGAATTGTATTTGTAAGATAATAGAAGTCCGGTTGCAACATGAATTGATTTTTTAAATTCTAATCGAGAATTAAATTGTACTAAGAAGGGAATGGTGATATAGTTAACCGCTAGTTTGTTTTTTTTGTAGTTGATGCGTTCGTTGTTTTTGTCAAAGTCGTAACCTGCGACAACACGGTTGGTGTCCGACAATAAAGTTTTGTCAGAGTTAAAACGATAGTTATTTAACGTTAATCCAATCCCCGTTGTGAACATCACATATCTCTTGTAGATCGGGAAGTCGTGTGAAAATAAATTAATGTTTACATTGATGGATTTGCCCGAGTTCAATTCTAAGTAATCATACCCATCAGGAATATCTGTGCTGAATTTATCTTTTACAAGAAGTTGATTGAATCCTATTTCGAAACCGTTCCAATGTGAACGGGAATATTCACTTCGTTTGAAAATAGAATCTGTTTCCCAATGAATACCATAATGGTAATCGGAATTTCTATCATGGTCATGGTCTTCACCATGACCTTCACCATGGCCTTCACCATGGCCTTCACCATGGCCTTCACCATGACCTTGACCATGGGATTCGGAATTCCCGATTCCACCAGTAACTTTATTCTCCTCTCCGTTTACAACACCATATTTTCCTATTCCACTGATGCGTGTGTTTAAACTTGCAGGCTTCTTTTTATAGTAAAATGTTCCAGAACCTGAAATATTTAATTCTAACGATTCTGTAACATCCATCGTGAATTTTCCAACCCCGCTAATTCTCGCTTCAGCATCGTTTACTATTAGTTGAATGGCTTCTACTTTTGCACTTCCACTCACTGAACTTTCTACATGGTTTGCTGTTCCTTCAAGCTCTAATTTCCCCATGCCACTTACATTGATTTCCAAATAATCAACTTCAATGGGCATTTTTACTGTTCCGGATCCGGATATCGAGATTTCTAAATTTTTTCCGGCGATAACATTATCACCATAAACTTTTCCAATTCCGCTAATACTTATTTCCTCCAAAGATTCAACAGTGATGTATACTGTAGCTCCTTTTCCCGTAATGCTAAGTCTCCCGTCATTTACTGTGGTTTGAGTTTTGTCTGGTTGGTCTTCAGAAACTATTTTTACTTCCTGCGGACTTCCTATCCGTACATGGACATCCGCTTTGTTTTTTATTGAAATGGAAGTAAATGTAGGCAACGATCGCGTTTCTTCAGTCTGTGCAAAACCGAAATGTCCGATGAAGCAATAAAGAGCTATAAGTGCTAATGTGAGGTTTTTCATAAATGTAAATTTTTATTGGATTCTTATATCTAAGATGAAAAGTAGAAGTTGAAGGTTACAGGCTGTCGATTTTTTTAAATTAATAATTGGTGGTTTCAAATTGACGTTGTATGGTTTTCTTGCTAGTCTGAATTTCATATGCACTTAATTTTCCGGTGATAGGGTTGAAGTTAGTACGTACTTTTATTTTATCATTTGAAATTTTCCCAACTGTTTTCGCTAAAAATTTTAATACTCTGCTTTTAAAAGGTAGACGAATCTGATTTTCTGAACTGCTTACTAAATCTTCTCCTGCCACTTTGTTGATTCCTTTTGCGGTCATGTCGATTACATCATTAGCGATACGTGATGCGTTAAGAATTTCTAAAAGAGATGGCGGTTCATTAGGATTTTCATAAGCGATGGTAGCCTTTGGTGTATAGCGTCTTTCCACTGAGAGATAAGTTTCACGAATCGGAAGTGTGGGTGATCCTTTTAAAGTTAAAGCAAGTATTTCTTCTTGCTTTCCATCATTGATTTTTGGCAGTGATTCAGGTTTATTTTTAATGGATGATTTACGTTCAGCCAAATTTTCTTTCACAGAATAATTTATTGAAGGAACAGTTCGATTTGTACTTCTTTTTTGGGCTGATGGTTGTATGGTTTTTGATAATGTATCTACAGCAGCATATTGTTTTTCTTTTTCTGATGGTTGAGTCTCCGGAACTATATTTGGAATTAATATAGAATCTTTTACCTCTGCAACATGCTGATCTGTACTGTTATTGTTTTGATAAATAGTAAACACAATTGCTGCGCCCAATACTAGTAAGATGAGTGCTGCGATGCGATAAAATGATTTCTGTTGATAGAAAGGAATGACAACGCCCTTTCGTAGTTTTTTCTTGTTGGGAAATTCCTCTAAATTGAATGATGGCATTATCGTTTTCTGATAGTTGCTTTTATCCAAAATGAACTCAGGATGATTTTCCAGGAAAGCCCCGAGCGATGCTCGTTCATGTAAATTCAAATCTCCTTGTAATTCTGAAATTAACCAAGTCTGTATATTGCCTGTGGTAATTGAAGAAAATTGCTTTAGGGTTGATTTTAGCATGAAGCGTTCTTCATTATCATGAACTAATTTCGTTTTTGCAATTAAATTTTGATCATTCAAGTAGACTGGATGGTCATTTAAAAAACGACCCAGGTTTTGTAGTTGTTGCGCATCAAGTTCTCCTTCAACTTGTGCGATAAGCCATTCGTTGATGTTCTCTTCGCAAACAATATCGTATTTTTTTAATGATTGTTTGTTCAATAAATTCTCTTCTTCTAATAAATCTGTAGGAAGGATAGTATTTTCGAATGAATCAAACTCTTCTTTTAAAATAGGATGCTGTTCTAAAAACAAAAACAACTCAGTCACCTGTACGCCGCTTAGCTGATTCTCGAAATAATCGAGAAACCATGCTTCATAGTTGTTTTGGTTGATGTTCATTTTAGATGACGTTCTCTAATTTTCCAATGAATTCTTTCATCGCTAATCGTGCTCGGTAGATGTATACTTTTACTTGCGACTCATTTAAGTGGGTAATCTCTCCAATTTCCTGATAAGAATACCCCTCGTAATCTCTCAACATGATCACCGACTTCTGAATTTCAGGTAATCGATCCAAGGCACTTTTAATGATTTCTTTTAATCCTTGATAGTGTCCACCACTATTACTGTAGTCCGACTCACTCACTTCATTCCAATTTCCTTGCTTTTTTTGTCGACGAAGTTTTTCGAGCATAGTATGATAAGCCGTCGTATATAAGTACGACTTTGACTTTTCACCGTTAATATTGTCTAAATTCATCCACATCTTTTCAAATGAATCTTGGACGATATCCTGTGAAAATTCCTTGTCTCGTGTGCTATGTAAGATAAAACGGTAGACACCATCAGCATGGGTATCTACGCAAATATTGTATTCTTCCGTGGTCACAGTTGCGAGTAAATTGGAGTCCGAGAATAAGACTAATTTCTTGGCTTAAAGTTACTCATTTACGGTTCGGTTCATTTAAATAAATGAATTACAATGAGTTAAATTGTATAAAGGGAAATTCATTCTTAAGCATTTTTGCGTTTTAGGTAATAGTTCATGAAATAAGGATAGAAGTATTGATTAAAACTGTTTTACTTTTACATTCTCTAACTAAAATAAAAATAGCACGTGAAGTATTCATTAATAGTTGTTCAGTTATTATTTGCAAGTCTCTTATTGGGTCAATCGGTAAAGCGAAATTTAGTTCCTGGTATGAAGTGTAGTATGGAAATAAGTGATGATTTCAAATTAGCAACACGGTTCAATGGTTTTGAACATACTTCAATGAATGCAAGTATTATTGTTTCCATATTACCGAATCCATTGGAAAAAAATAAGGCATCGATTGAATCAGATGAAATGAAGAAGAAGGGATTTATTTTTGTAGACAAGAAGGAAGTGATCATTTCAAACAATAAAGCTCTTTTGTATGAGTTGTATAACGAGGGTAAAAATGGAAAAGTGCGAAAGTATTTTTTAGTTTTTGGTGATTCAACGAAGACAATTTTTATTGATGCCATGGCGCCCGATAGTAATGAGGTCCTATGCGGGGAGCTAAAAAAAGTAATATTGACAACGATCTATGATGAAAATATGGTGGAGGATCCTTTTGCCTCCCTTAGTTATTCTGTTTCTATCGACACTAGTATTTTTAAAGTAGCGAAAAATTCAAGTAATGGAGTGGTATATACCAATGAAGAGGGAAATACCCCCGCTTTTTTGAGTTTTTCAGTGGCGTCTCAAGCGATAAAAGTAAAGCCTAACAACGAGAAAGAATATGCAGAATTAAAACTGAAAGGCCTTACCGGTACCGATTCAATGATTTCTGTTTCTATCAATCCCATTACTATTCATAATCTAAAAGGATATGTTATGGAAAGTACAACCATCAGCAAAGCGAAAAGTACGAGTTATAATTATCAGATTTTTCTTTACGGAATAAAGGAGAATTATTATTTGATGATGGGAAGGTCGATGAGTTCAATGGAAACTAGTCGTATAACTTTTGTGCCAATTGCAAAGAGTTTTCAATTAAAGTAATGAGTTAAACTTATAAATATTTTTTATTATGAATGCATTTAGCAGAAACAGGATTCAACCCCTGCCCACGTTCTTCGATCGTTATATTTTGGAAGTGGAGGAAGATGATCTCATTCATGCCTTAGGAAATTCCCTAGAATATTGGGATAATTTCGATTGGGATCGTTTAGAAAGGATAGGCAATCGCGTCTACCAAGAAGGAAAATGGACCGTGAAGGATATCCTTCAACACATCAACGACAATGAGCGTGTGCAAAGTTATCGCATCCTGCGATTTGCTCGAAACGACCATACCCAGCTTGCAGGCTACGATGAGGATTTGTTTGTCGCCAATGCAAACGCCAATAGTCGTTCACTCGATGATCTAAGAGATGAGTTTATTTTTCTGAGAAAAGCATCCTGTAATTTATTGAAGAGTTGTAATGCAGAAACATTAATGCGGACTGGAATCTGTTTTGAAATCGAGTTGTCGGTACTCGCACTTGGTTTTGTACTAGTGGGTCACCAGATGCACCACATGAAAGTGATAGAGGAAAAATATTTTCCATTAGTATAAAAAATAAATAATAGTATGCAAGATTTCGATTGGACAAAATTCACGGAGCGCATTGTAGTCAATGCCTCCATTGAAAAAGTATATTTTGCCTGGACCAATTGCCATGAATTGGAAAAATGGTTTTTATCTAAAGCGCGCGTTAAGAAATCAGAAGATGTTTTTGAAATAAGTGATGCGATGCAAGTAGGCGATGATTACGCCTGGAATTGGCATTGCTATGAAATTACCGAATATGGAAAAATTTTGGAATCCAACGGAAAAGATCTCTTTACTTTTTATTTCGCAGGGAAAACTAAAGTAGAAGTGAAGCTGTCTATGTTAAAGAATCAAGTGCTGGTTACTTTAACACAATCGGACATTCCGGAAGACGATGAATCAAAGAAAAGTATTCGTTTAGGATGTTCTTCAGGATGGGCTTTTTATCTCGTGAACTTAAAGGCTTGGCTCGAGAATGGAATCGATCTTCGAAATAAAGATATCGGCAACGGAACCGTAGTGAATGGATAATTTTTGTGAACCCTGACAAAAATGTTGTTTTTTCGTCAACCTCAGGGCAAATTATGAAATATCATTTATGCATAATATGTAGTCCAATTGTATAAACACAAATGGGGATATGTTTCGGACAATAAATTTTAATTAAAAGTAATTTCGTTCGCAACAGCGCGGAGGTCGTCCAGGCAACAGCGCGAACCGATTTTTGCTGTACCGATGAAGTAAAGAGACAGCACAAAAGATTGTTCAGTGGTTGCGAAAGAAAGTAGAAAGCAGAAACTGCAAAAATTGGTTGGTGTTGGGTGGCGTGCTTTCTTTGGTTACTTTCTTTTCACGTAAAAGAAAGTAACAAGTAAAAGAGGACTACAATTTTAATGAAAAATGAAATTTATATTATAGATATCCAGTAAACTAGATCACCCTTATTTGTGGATAATAAAATTATGTACGAGTCAATTTTAGTGCGCTTAACTATTAAGCTAGAATATTGTTATGATTATTGGGATTATTAAATATTTATAAATGGTATAATTACATAATTTGGAATAAAAAAAGCCACCCATAAATGAGTGGCTCTTTCTTGTGATAAAGGATTTTATTTTTTAGAATTTGATGTCTACACCTAAAGCAATAACATCTATACTATTGCTGGTTTTTACTTGTACATCTAAAGGCTGCGCAAGAACTGCTGTAACCGTTTGATCCTTGTAGAAAGTATGCATGTAAGCAGCAGTGAATGTAACGTTTTTGCTAACTGTATAGCTAATTCCAGTGTTGATGTTGTAGTTGTCGTCTGGAGCAGTTTCAAATGCACCGGCTTTTGTAAAATAACCATTGCGATCGCTGTATTGGAAATCGGTATATCCACCACCAACGCTAAATAAGAAGTTTTTACCTGCTTGGAAGGTAGAAGCAATGTTGATTCCGATGGCATCACCGGCTAGACTTGCATAGTTCTTTTCTTCAGTAGCCATTGTTGAAGTACCCCAGTTAGCAGACGATTGTGCGTAGTAGTTAAAATCACCATAAACCATAACGGTAGGGGTAGCCGCAAACGCAGTACCAAATGCAATTACAGAAGGTAAATCGCGACGACTTTTTGAACCGTCCGTAGTCATGCCTAAATCATCTTTATTGGTCTTGGTTTCGAAATCCATTTTCACTGCTGACTCATAACGAGCTGTGAAACGTGTGCGTGGACTTGCTTGCACCATCATACTAAACACACCTCCAAATCCAGAAGCAGTTTCTGTTGTATTCAATTCAAAACGTGAATCGGGTAACATGATAGGTGATTGTGTTAACGACAATCCTGCTTGCGTTTTGTTCGTTGCAGAAATATAGCGACCGGCCACTGCAAATGAAATCATTTCATTTACGGCATACGATCCACCTAAAGTTGTTGTTAAGTAAAAAGAAGAAGCTTTCAAACTTTGATGATCATAGGCAGCATAAGCACCTTGAGCACCCATTAATGCTTGCAATCCGATTAATTCAGTGGTGATACTTCCCGTTGGATAATTCGCTGTTGCACCACCGCCTGCCATGAAGACACCTGTGAAGAGAGCAAAATTATTTTGCTTATACGTCATGTATAAGTTAGGAAGAAACATATCGTTTCCATCTTGTGTGTACGTTTTTTCGCCACCACCCATACCGAAGTCGAAGGTGTGACTAGGCTTTCTGAATAAACTTTGATTTCCCATGTTAATATGGAAACCATTGTTTAATTTAATAAGTCCTGCTGGATTGTAAACAACGATGTCATTAGCATCGGTTGCTGCATTACGCGCTGGAGTACGTACCCATTCAGCACTTAAGTTACTTAGATTGTCGTGTTGTGCGATAGCTGATCCAGCAAGCAAACAGAAACATACTATTAATGAAAGATTTTTCATGATTTTGAGTTTAGTCTGTGCTTTCTACGTCGATGAAAATACATAGGTTACAAGGGATTTGTAGCCATTGATATACAGCTAGTTGCAATCATAAAAATTCCATTTAAACGCAGCGTTAGCAACGTTATCGCAGCGAGTGCAGCGAAAAAGTAATTTTCGGAGTTAGAATTAACTAGTCACGAAAAATCTAGCAGCTAGCAGCCAGAAGCCAGCAGCTAGTCGCGAGGCTTCGCGACCAGTTACCTAATGCGCTTCCAACCAATTATCCCCTGTGCCCGCTTCTACAAGAACAGGAACACTTAAGGGCATTGCCTCTTGCATATGTTTTATTACCAGTGAACGCACTTCCTCTTTTTCTTCTAACGGCACATCAAATACTAATTCATCATGCACTTGTAAAACCATTTTCGATTTTAGATTTTTATCGGCTATAGCTTTGTGTAAATGAATCATCGCTACTTTAATCATATCCGCTGCGGAACCTTGAATGGGTGCATTGATGGCGTTGCGCTCTGCAAATCCACGTACCGTATGGTTTTGACTGTTGATGTCGCGCAAATATCTCTTCCTGCCTAAAATGGTTTCTACATAACCTAACTTTTTCGCCGACTCAATAGCGCCGTCCATATAATCTTTGATGAGTGGATATTGTATGAAGTAATTTTCGATGATGCTCGCCGCTTCTTTGCGCGGAATGTTTAATCGCTCCGATAAACCAAATGCACTGATGCCATAAATAATTCCGAAGTTCACCATCTTCGCTTTGCGTCGCATGTCGGAATCCACCTCCGCTAATTCCACTCCAAAAACTTTGGAAGCTGTCGCGGTATGAATATCTAAATTTTGATGGAAGGCCTCAAGTAAACTGGGATCTTGACACAGATGAGCCATGATACGTAATTCGATTTGTGAGTAATCGGCGCTGAGTAAAAGATGGTTTTTGTCTCTGGGTACAAATGCTTTTCTTACTTCTCTTCCCCGTGTTGTGCGAATCGGAATATTTTGCAAATTGGGATTGTCGCTACTGAGTCGGCCCGTTACCGCTACCACTTGATTAAAGGAAGAATGAATACGACCAGTGGTAGAATTCACCATTAACGGTAAGGCATCAACGTAAGTGCTCTTTAGTTTTACAATTTCACGATAATCTAAAATTAAATTTACAATGGGATGCTTACCACTGAGCTTGCTTAAAATATCTTCACTCGTTGCATATTGTCCCGTCTTGGTTTTTTTCGGCTTCTCGTCAATTTTTAATATTTCAAATAAAATATCTCCCACTTGTTTTGGCGACGAAATATTAAAAGGTGTTCCAGCCATTCCTTGAATCTCTCCATCGAGTTTAGCGATGTCACCTTCTAACACTTTACTCAAATCTTTTAAGGCAACAATGTCTAACCGAATTCCTTCTTGCTCCATAGCGCTGAGTACGGGAATAAGCGGAATTTCTACTTCTGCTAAAAGTTTACTCGTTTGTGTTGCTTCCAACATCGGAATAAACTTTTCTTTCAATTGCAACGTCACATCTGCATCTTCAGAAGCATATTCAGCAATTTGCTCAATGGCAACATCACGCATACTTCCTTGGTCTTTTCCTTTTTTGCCAATCAAAGTTTCGATCGAAACAGGTGAATAACCTAAATACGTTTCAGCCAAAATATTCATGTTATGTCGCATCTCAGGTTGGATGAGATAATGCGCTACCATCGTATCAAATAATTTTCCTTTCACTTGTATTCCATAGCGTGAAAGAATATTCATATCGTATTTTATATTTTGACCAATCTTTCCAATGTTTTCGTTTTCATAAACTACTTTAAATTCATCAACGATCAACTGCGCTTCATTGCGATCTTCGGGAATGGGAACATACCATCCTTCATGTACTTTTACACTGAAAGAAAGTCCAACAAGTTCCGCTTCCATCGTATCGATGCCAGTTGTTTCTGTATCAAAACTGATTTCTTTTTGCTCTAATAAATGAGCAATTAATTTTTCCCTTCCTGATTTATCCGTTACCGCTTGATAGTTGTGCTTTACCGTATGTATGGTTTGGTAATTTTTATTTTCTTCAATTTCTACTGCTTCTAAAACTTGCACCCCGAGCTTGTCGGCTGGGTGTACCCCGAGCTTGCCGCCAGGGTGCTCCCTGAGCCTGTCGAAGGGAGCTGGTTGGCTAAACATATCAATCTGCGCTGGATTTCCTTTTGATGGTGCTGGAGCTGCTTGAATTTCTTCTCCTAAAATTTGCTGTGCGAGTCGGCGGAATTCTAATTCCGTAAACAATTCCATCAACGCATCTTTGTTGGGTTCTCTCAACACTAAATCATTTTCCACGAAGGGAATAGGCACTTCGCAATGGATGGTAGCCAATTCTTTCGACTTGATCGCCATCTCTTTATTCATTTCTATTTTTTCTCGAAGCTTTCCTTTTATTTTATCCGTATTCGCTAAAATATTTTCGATGGAACCAAATTCTTGTATCAACGCTGTTGCCGTTTTCTCTCCTACACCAGGTACGCCGGGAATATTATCCACCTTGTCGCCCATCAACCCTAAAATATCAATCACTTGTTCGGGACGCTCGATTCCAAATTTTTCGCAAACTTCTTTCACACCTAAAATCTCAGCTCCGTTTCCTAATCGGGCAGGTTTATAAATATGAACATGTTCCGTTACCAATTGACCATAATCTTTGTCGGGAGTCATCATGAATGTTTGAAAACCTGCTTTCTCTGCTAAAACAGAAAAAGTACCGATGATATCATCCGCCTCATAACCATCCAACTCATAAACTGGAATATTAAAACACTCTACAATTTTTTTAATATAGGGAATGGCAATCGCCAAATCTTCTGGCATCTCTTCCCGATGCGCTTTGTACGATTCAAAACTATCGTGTCGGAATGTGGGCGCAGCCGTATCAAAAACCACAGCAATGTGTGTTGGCTTTTCTTTCTTTAAAATTTCATTCAAGGTATTCGTAAATCCGAACATGGCGGAGGTATTCAATCCCTTCGAGTTCACTCTATGGTTATTGCTAAAAGCAAAGTAAGCCCTGAATACCAAAGCCATGGCATCCAAAAGAAACAGTTTTTTATGATCTTCATTCATCGCTATAAAATTAATTTATTTAAATTACATTCCATCCTCTCTTCTCATATTTTTCATCGATTTCATACCTTTGTAAAGATGTTCATCGACGAAATAAGAACCTATTGCTTATCAAAACCCTTCACGGAAGAAACCTTACCCTTTGATGAGGATACACTTGTTTTTAAAGTGATGGGAAAAATGTTTGCGCTCATCAGCATCAGTGCCCCCGATACCATCAACCTAAAATGTGATCCCGAGTATGCTGCGGAACTGCGTGAACGTTATGC
>JBJXGU010000035.1:0-30656 GCA_046160245.1 Bacteroidia bacterium | reverse complement strand
TTGATGGGACAAGACTTATCTGTCGTTACCCCCAAGGCTCAAACTACACGTCATCGAATAAAGGCTATCTTGAATGGCGACGATTACCAAATCGTTTTTTCGGATACCCCCGGAATTATGAAGCCTGCCTATAAGTTGCACGAAAGGATGTTGCATGCGGTGGATGAGACGTTGACCGATGCTGATTTGGTGCTGTATGTCACTGAATTGAAAGACCGTACCATTTCAGAGGATCTGTTATTTAAGCTTCAGGGATTACTAGTTCCTTTGTATGTTTTAATCAATAAAGTCGATACCGGAAACCAAGAAGAAGTGATGGAAGCCGTAGAGCATTGGAAGAAAGTGTTGAATCCTGCCATCGTTCTTCCCATTTCAGCATTGCATAAATTTCAAGTGGAATTGTTACAAGAAAAAATTGTGGCAGCGTTACCTGAAGGTCCGGCTTATTTTGATAAAGACGAAGATATCAGCGATCGTAATGTGCGGTTTTTTGTGACTGAAATTATTCGTGGAAGAATATTACAACAGTTCCAAAAAGAAATTCCTTACTCGGTAGAAGTTTTCGTGGAAGAATATAAAGAGACGCCAGATATTGATCGCATTCGTGTCATCATTTATTGCGCACGCGAATCACAAAAAGGAATTTTATTGGGGAAGGGTGGAGCCGCCATGAAAAAGTTGGGCACCGACTCCAGAAAATTAATTGAAGAATTCATCAGTAAAAAAGTGTATATCGAATTCACCGTGAAGGTAGCGGATGATTGGCGCGACAACGATAAAATGTTGAAGCGTTTCGGGTACGAATAAAGTTTAAAAATAAAGTATAGCCATGGCTAATATTGTTGCCATTGTGGGTCGCCCCAATGTAGGAAAATCAACGCTTTTTAATCGTTTGACGGAGTCGCGTAAAGCCATTGTGGACGAGAGTTCAGGTGTTACACGTGATCGTCATTATGGAAAAGCAGAGTGGATCGGTCGCACGTATTCGGTGATCGATACGGGCGGTTATATCATTGGATCTGAAGATATTTTCGAAAAAGAAATTCGGAAGCAAGTGCAATTAGCCATCGATGAAGCAAATATTATTTTGTTTGTAGTAGATGTAGCGGTTGGACTTACTGACATGGATAAAGAGGTAGGCAACTTATTGCGTAAATCGAAGAAAAAAATATTTTTAGTTGCTAATAAAGTAGACTCATCTGCGCGTATTCATGATGTTCATGAATTTCATGCGTTAGGATTGGGTGAACCTTTCGGATTATCAGCAATGAGTGGTGGTGGAACGGGTGAGCTTTTAGATGAGATGGTCGCTGCCTTTTATCCTGAAGATTTAGATGAGCCAGAGTTGCCTCGTATTGCAATTATTGGTCAACCGAATGTTGGAAAATCATCCTTATTAAATTCATTGATCGGAGAAGAGCGAAGTATTGTCACCGATATTTCTGGAACCACACGCGACACCATTTATAAACGCTTCAACAGTTTTGGATTTGATTTTTTGTTGATTGATACTGCCGGTCTAAGAAGAAAGAAAAATGTTCGTGAAGACATTGAGTTTTATTCGGTGATGCGTTCTGTTCGCGCTATTGAAGAAGCCGATGTGTGCTTGTTTATGATTGATGCAACGCAAGGGATCACAGCACAGGATTTAAATATTTTTTCACTGTGTGAAAGAAATAGAAAAGGAGTCGTGATTCTGGTGAATAAATGGGATTTAGTGGAGAAAGAAACATTAACGACCAAGAAAGTAGAAGAAGCGATTCGAGCACGCATTTCTCCATTTACCGATGTGCCCATAGTGTTTACTTCTGCTACTACCAAACAGAGATTGCATAAGGCGTTAGAAATTGCCTTGGAAGTGTATAAAAACAAAACGGCGAAAATTTCTACTTCAAAGTTGAATAAGATCATGTTGCCATTTGTGGATCATTATCCACCACCGGCAGTGAAAGGAAAAAGCATCAGCATAAAATACATTACACAGCTTCCTGGAATTTCGCCTACGTTTGCATTCTTTTCAAACTTGCCACAATACATTGGTACATCGTACAAGCGTTACATTGAAAACAAAATGCGTGAAAATTTCCCGTTGAGTGGTGTACCGATTGTCATCTATTTTAGAAACAAAGAGAAAAGTAAAGAGTCGTAATTATTGAATTGATTTTTTATTGAAGAGGAAGTATCCGATGTGAAAAACAACGGTAAGAGGCTTTGGTCTTTCTTCCATATAATTCAACGCAAGACTAATTGGACCTACCGGACTTTGATACACAGCATTGACTGTTCCGATGAGATATCTTTTATTGAAAGCATCGCCATACGTAGCTTTGTATTTGGAGTTTTGCAAAACTTCTTGGAACGGTTGATAGAAATAGCCTTCTAGTCGCACATCAAAATCATTGGTCACATTAAATATATTTCTCAATCCGACTCCTATATAATTGTTAGCACGATAGGATTCTAAAAATAAAGTTTGCATTTCGGGGATGGGTTGAAACGCGGGCATCTGTGATTTTGTGCTTGTGTAATTGGAGAGAAAGGGCATTCCGCTAAAATTCATTTCCATGTAAATACCTGCTGTATACCACCTCACTGTTTTAAAATAATTTTCATACTTCATTAAAAGTTGAAACCATTGATGGTTATCTTTAATGGTGTCAGCTAAAATTTTAGTATTGCCTGGCCGTGTATATTCTTCGGCTGAAGTGTAACGAGCCCTGAATTCAAAAAATGTTCCTTCGTCCGCATAAAATTTTCTGTTCAGTGAATTTCTTTCAAATAATAAGTAAGCACTTAATCCTTCCAACGAAGTTTGATCAGCAGTGTCATTCTCACTAAATTGTCGAGTGAGATAATATCGATCGTTGTTTCGGTACAGGTTAAATCCACCAATTACTTTTCCTTTGTTTTTTACGGGTATGCCTAAGTTTAAGCTATAATTTCTTTCATACTGAACAAGGAAGGATGGTTTTACATCAGCAAAGAAAGCAGTGCTGCTCTTGTAGTAATCAAATTGACTAACTGTTACCGAAGGCTCTAAATAAAAAGGAAAGCTGCCGGGAACATAGAATCGCATGTTGAAATGTGCTGAGTTATATAATTTGCCAAAGTAGAAGTTGCCAAGAAGTTTAACACTCTGCAAACCCCAGAAATTTCGTTGAACACTCACAAAACCGGTATTGATCGGTTTGGATGAAATTAATCCTCCAAAATCTAATTTTATTCCTCGATTTTTTCTTACATCAAGATTCAAATCATAGTTGCCGCTCGCTGGATTGTAGACTAAACGCGGGAATAAATAACTTATATTTTCATCTGAAACTAATTGAAACCAGTTTTTACGTAGCTGATTGATGCTTAAACATTCATTCTTCGGGTTGAGTACGGCGCGGATATAGTTACTTTGATCTTGGGTTACACCTTCTACATAAATATTGTCAACGCTAATTTGAAACATGCTGTTTTGAAAATAATTTCTACGCACAGTTAAGCTATCTACATTTAAAGTACGAGAAATGGAAGCCCTGATTCTTGGAATCATACGTTTGGTCGCTGCATAACCGCTGTCGATCGCAAGTCGAACACTGTTAAATTCAAACGTTCCGATATCACTTAATTGTGGTTCTATTAAAAGATCAATTTCTCGTGGAACGGTATAAACAGTATTTTGGGCAATCATAGTTTTTAATTGACTTAAAAAATTTCCTTCGGATGGAAATTCTGGAAGTCCAGCAACACTTACACCTAAAATAATATCAGGTTGAAAATCTTTAAGCATGATGTCGGTTGGAAAATTATTATAGATCCCGCCATCATAAAGAATGTTTTTTCCTTGTAAAATGGGTGAGAAGTAAAAAGGAAATGCCATACTTGCTCTTACCGCTAATGCTAAATCGCCATCTCGAAAGGTCACGGCTTTTTTTGCAGTGATATCTGCGGCAACGCAACGGAACGGAACTAATAAGCTGTCGAAATTATAGTGCGCTAATGCAGCCGGTGCTGCCATCGCTTCCATCAAACTAAAATCAATTCCGGCAGGATTTACGATATTGCTGGGAAGTTGCGTTTTGAGAACTGAATCAATCATCAACTTGATAGAAGCCCAAGATGCATCATTCGGATTTTTTAGGAAGTAGAAAGTATTTTCTTCATCATACATTCCTCCTGCCCATCTTATGAAATCGCTACTGATCAAAACGTTCTCAATTTGCTGTGGAGTCATTCCGATGGCATACATACTTCCTATTAAAGCACCTGCCGATGTGCCCGTAATGTAATCGATGGGAATTTTTTCTTCTTCTAATGCTTTCAACACGCCTAAATGCGCCATGCCTCGAACGCCTCCACCACTAAAGACTAAGCCAACTTTTTGTGCGTGTGTAGTACTTAGCACCAAGCTGAAAGCCATCATGAAAAGGATGAATAAAGGTGAAGGTTGCTTTTTGATCACAGTACAAAAATACATGAAACGAATGTTTGAATAAAATTTCATGGGAAAATGACCTTTTTAAAGTAGGAAGGAGCTTCGAGAAGTCTTGAACCGTACCAACTAAAATAGGTGCCATCCACAAAAATAATCTTATTCTTATCGATGAATTGGGATAAATATTCCTTATCTTCCTCTTTAAAAGGGTAAGGTTCAGAGGATAGAAAAACATAATCGAGATCAAGTTTCTTCAGCAATTCAGGTGAAAATTCAGGGTAACGGATGTCTTTAGATTCATTTTGAAGCCCGCAAGCTTCCAGCATGGAGTGAATATATGTATCGTGTCCTGCTGTAAGCCACGGATTTTTCCAGATATAGTAGATTGCCTTTTTACTGGAAAGTGTGGCCGCTGTCTTTAAGGATTCAAAGTTTTGATTGATTTGAGAGATGAACTGATGAGCTGCGATAGATCGATCACACAGCTTTCCAATTTCACCAATCATATAGCAAGCTTCCGAAAGGGTGTTTACATCACTAACCCAAACTGGAAATTCTTTTTGTAATTCGAGAATTGCTTCTTCAACATTTTCTTCCTTGTTCGCAATGATTAAATCCGGTTGCAATGCACGAATAACATCAAGATGAATATTTTTAGTTCCGCCTACAATCTTTTTTTCTTGAAGCCATGCCGTAGGATGAATGCAGAATTTAGTGATGCCTACTACTTCTTCGTTTAATTCTAAATCAAAAAGCAATTCAGTTTGCGACGGAACAAGTGAAACAATACGTTGGGCAGGTTTGCTTAATTGAATGAGATGGCCAAGCATATCATACGATTGAATGGCGTGGTCATCGATCAATGTCGTTTGTATTAGTTGGTCAAATTAAGAAAGAAAATATTACGGAAGCTCTTCTTACTTCACCATCAATTCTGCAATATCCGAACGTGTGATGATGTAGTTTATGTCGCGCTTGAAATCTTTTGCTAAGATGGCTTCATAATCTCCACAAACCATTTTAGAAATGGTTTCGATAGGAGTAGTGATATCTACGAACGGAAGTGCTGCACTCATGATCTCTTCAATACGAACATCTTTTTTCTCGGGTGATTGTAAAAGCAAGTTCATTACTTTGTTTTCGAAAATGGATCCTACAATTCTTCCATCCGATGTCACGGGCAGTTGACTGAAATTATTTTCCATCATCAACTTTAACGCATTAGCGACGGTTGCATTTTTATCGATGGTAGTCATCTCTACATTTTTTCTTGATGAAACAATGTCCTGTGCTGTCATTCCAGTTTTGTCAAGATAACCCATCTTGCGCATCCAATCGTCATTGAACATTTTTCCAATATAACGAGATCCATGATCATGAAAAATAACGACCACTACATCGGTTGGTTTTAATTGATCTTTTAATTGAATAACTCCTGCGATGGCAGAGCCTGCAGAATTCCCAACCCAAATGCCTTCTTTCCTGCAGATTTCACGCGTATAGATAGCAGCATCTTTGTCCGTTACTTTTTCGAAGTGATCAATAATTTTGAAATCGTAATTTTCAGGGATAAAATCTTCTCCGATCCCTTCCGTTACGTAAGGATAGATTTCTGAATTTTCTATAACACCCGTTTCATGGTATTTTTTCAAAGCGGAACCATAGGTATCAATTGCCCAAATTTTAATGTTGGGATTTTTTTCTTTTAAGTACATTCCTGTTCCTGTCACCGTTCCACCGGTACCCGCTCCAACTACAAGATGTGTGATTTTACCATCGGTCTGATCCCAAATCTCCGGACCTGTTTGCTCATAATGCGCTTTGCGATTGGAAAGGTTATCGTATTGATTAGGGTGGTAAGAGTTAGGAACTTCTTTTTTTAGTCGAGCTGCAACAGAGTAGTAGGAGCGAGGATCTTCAGGCTCAACATTAGTAGGACAAACGATTACCTCTGCACCGTATGCTTTTAATGCATCGACTTTTTCTTTGGATTGTTTATCGGTAGTTGTAAAAATACATTTGTATCCTTTAATGATTCCAGCTATAGCTAATCCCATTCCTGTATTACCACTTGTACCTTCTATGATGGTTCCACCTGGTTTAAGTAAACCCGCAGCTTCTGCGTCTTCAATCATTTTTAAAGCCATGCGATCCTTGATGGAGTTGCCGGGATTAAAAGTTTCTACTTTAGCTAATACGGTAGCCTTTACTTCAGAAGTGATATTGTTTAAACGAACCAAAGGAGTATTGCCAATGGCATCAAGAATGGTATTGCAGATTTTCATGTTGGAATTTTGCATCAATTATTTTTCGAATGCGAAGGTAGTCATCCTGGATGAATCCTCTCTTAAAAATTGGAATTTTCGGGTAAAAATGAAGACGATTTATGATGGTAATTGGTAAAAAGGGCTGTAATTCAATAAAAACGGATGTATTTTAAATTGAAGAGTTCATTTTTAACATTTCAATAGCTTGAATTGCTTTGGTAAATCGTTCATGTTCACTTCCGAAAATAAGCTTGAAAGGTTCCTTTTTTTGAATAAGCGCTCTGTAATAAATTGAAAATAGTTCTTTTCTTTCTGTGGGATGTTCTCTTTGTGGATCATCCACCCACGGTACATCAATATCGGTCAACAATAAAAGATCATACGAATTTTCCATCTCTGCTTTTAATATCCAATCATCACAACGATGGTATTTATATTCACTCCAAACTTTAATCACTAAGAGTGTAGTGTCGCAAAGAACGATATCCTGTTCTGAGTTTCGATATTTTAATTCTTCTTCTAATTGAATCTCAGCAATTCTTTTTAAATCTTCTTCTTGATAAGGTCGGACTAGTTGATATAAATATTCACGCGCCATTTCTTTAACAAAATTCACTTGGTAGTGATTCGAAAGGGCTTGTGCTAAGGTGGATTTTCCTGTACTTTCAGGACCCACTATTCCAATTAAGTAGTGCTTTTTATACGAAGACATCTTTATTTGGATTTTTTAATTCAATACGCCAAGATTTCCAGCCCATCACTGTTAAAATACCATAAACACTAAATAGACCAACGTATAAATACAGTTCATTATGCAAGTAAATTCCGATGTAAATTACATTGACGATCATCCAAAGAATCCATGTTTCTATTTTTTTTCGAGCAATGAAGTATTGAGCCAGGAATGCGCAGGATGTTGCAAAACTATCGAGATAAGGGAATTTTGCATCTGTAAATTTAGCAAGAGTAGTCCCGAGTAATAACGTAGTTAATGTGATAACGATTAAAGAAAGAATGATTCCTTTACTATTTAATCTGCTAATCAAGAGTGCGGGTTGAGATGCGTTGACAGGTTTGTTCCAGGTAATCCAACCGTAAATTAATAAGATAATGTATACTACTTGTTGTAAGCTGTCGGCATAAAGTCCTTGCAGGAAAAATAAATAGAGTGAAACCGAAACATTAATGAGCCCAATAGGAAAACACCATCTGTTTTTTTGCATCGTTAACCATACTCCTACAATTCCCGATATAAATCCAATTATTTCTAAAAATGTTAACATGATGGTGTGAGATGTAATTTATAGCGCCTATTTTGACCGTCTGCAAAAATAGTTTTGTTTGACGAATAGCTGTAGTTTAAAGTATTGGGAGACCTGTCCCAGTTATTTTGCTCTTGACTTATTTGAATAAGTAAAAAATTGATTCAAATAAGTCTTCTGATAATCAAATTGTTATATAATTGTATTATTCTAAGAATTGTATTTTGCCATTTTTGATTGCTTTACATGGAAATGAAAAGTAAATTTGTTTCAACAATATCTAATTCTAATGGCTCCAGATGAATCTTTTAGTAGGATAATTGAATCACTTCAAGTGAAATATTATCGTTCAGCTTTGAGAGAAGTTGTTAAGCCTTCAGAATTGAACGGATCCATTGAGCCAAGAAATATTTTAGTACAAGTAAAATCAGGATCGTTCTACGGTGAACGTGATTTTACACCTATAAATCCGGGTGATTTTTATTTTATGCCGGTGGGTTCTCCTATTTTCTTTCGGCATGGTAAAAGTGCAAAGTATCCCATCTTTGAAAAGGAGGGATTTAATTCTCCGGAACATCGTGAACAGTTCATAAAAAGCAGATTGCTTTCGGAAGGGTATGACGAGTCGAAAGATATTTTTTCAATTACGGGTTTCGATGTACATATCTATGGAGCAATTCCATTTTTTTCCATCCTTGAACTTCCTTGCATTATCATTCCGAAGTCGAACAAATTAAATTTTTTAATGGAGTCATTAATTGATGAAGAAGAAAATAAACGACTCGGAAAAGATCGTCTCCAAAGAAATTTCACGGAAGAAATCGTAGTTCAAATTTGTCGATTTTTAGAGAGTAATTCGGCTTACAGAAGTAATTTTGAAAAGATTAGTTTTTTACTGGACAAAAGACTTGTAAATATTATTCAATACATTCAATCTAATTTGAGTGGTGATTTATCCAATCAGAAAATTGCAGCCTTAGCGTACGTTTCTAAGGATTATGTAGGACAATTTTTTAAGACAATGACCAATACTAACCTTCAGGATTATATCGAGAATCAACGATTAGAGCGCGCTCATTATTTACTTCGTACTACCAAAGATAATGTGCAAGAAATTGCGCACGGCATTGGTTTTAAAGACCCAGCTTATTTTAGTAGAAGGTTTAAGATGAAGTACTTTAAAAACGCTAACCAAATTAGAAAAGAAGATAGTATTGCTATTTAGCAATTGAATTTCTTTTATTGGTCGTTAGTATATAAGAATTTGTCGATTTTATAATCGCTTGATTTTTATTTTGACTAATATCGCATATAATCTACATCCATTATGAAAAAGATCTTATTGTCAGGAATAGTTTTATGCTTCAGCCAATGGGCAGTAGCTCAAAAAACCGATTCCCAATTTCTTCAGCCAACAGAAAATTTGATCGTTGAAGGTTTATCACCTATTCCAACTAGCTTAGTGAAGGAATTGAATATGTATACCAATGTGCGTTCAGCGGGATTTTCAGAGTGGCATCCTAAGAAAAAGGAGATGCTCATGAGCACTCGTTTTAGTAATACCAATCAGTTGCATTATTTAAAAATGCCAATGGGTGCCCGAACGCAAATCACATTTTTTGATGAGCCTGTAGGAGGTGCAACCTTTGAACCGAACGAAGGAAAGTATTTTATTTTTTCACGTGATGCCGGAGGAAATGAATTTGGTCAATTGTATCGATATGATATGGTGGATGGGAAGATCACCTTGCTTTCTGATGGTGGTCGCTCTCAAAATGGAGGAATGAGTTGGAGTACGAAAGGTGATAAGTTATTGTATAGTTCTACACGTAGAAACGGTGCGGATCGTGATGTTTATTTAATGGATCCTTTGCAACCGCAAAAAGATAAATTAATACTTGAACTTGCTGGTGGCGGTTGGGGAGTGAATGATTGGTCGCCTGATGACAAAAGTTTTATTTTGGGAGAATATGTTTCTGTGAATGAAAGTAAATTGTGGTTGGTAGATATTGCTTCGGGAAGTAAAACAAAAATTTCTCCTGAGTCTAAAGAGCCTTTGGTTTTTGGTGGAGCTGTTTTTAGTAAGGATGGAAAGTCCATCTACCTCAGCACCGACCTTGATAATGAGTTTGATTATTTAGCGAAGATGGATTTAGCGACTTCTAAAATAACGCCTATTACTAAATCGATTCCATGGAGCATTTCGGATTACGATTTGTCACCTGATGGAACTAAAATGATTTTTTCAACCAACGAAGCCGGCCTTTCGAAAGTTTATATGTTGAACACACTCACCAATCAATATGAAGCCATCAAAGAAATTCCTCAGGGATCAGTGGGTGGATTTGAATGGCATGAAAACGGTGAAGACATTGCTTATAATTATTCAACGGCTGCATCATCAAGTGATATTTATGTCTTTAATATTAAAACAAGAAAAACAGAACGCTGGACGGAAAGTGAGTTGGGTGGGTTAGTAGCTTCGCAATTAAATGATGCGAAGTTGATCAAGTGGAAAAGTTTTGATGGTACAGAAATTTCTGGATTTCATTATAAACCTGCTGCAAAATTTACAGGTAAGCGTCCTGTTATTATTGTAATGCATGGTGGACCAGAAGGGCAATCTACACCTGGATTTCAAGGGAGAAATAATTATTATCTGAATGAACTTGGAATCGCATTAGTTTATCCTAACGTGCGAGGAAGTACGGGTTATGGTAAAAGTTTTGTGAAGATGGATAACGGTTATCTACGAGAGAATTCAGTAAAAGATATTGGCGCACTCTTAGATTGGATCGCTCTACAACCCGACTTGGATGCATCGCGTGTGATGACCATGGGTGGAAGTTATGGTGGCTATATGGCCCTAGCTTGTGCTGTATTTTATAGTGATCGTTTGAAGTGTTCGAATGATATAGTTGGGATTTCAAGTTTCACCACTTTTTTGAAGAATACAGAAAGCTATCGTCGCGATTTGCGTAGAGTGGAATATGGGGATGAACAAGATCCGAAAATGTATGAGTTCTTGGAAAAAATTTCTCCATTAAATAACGTTGGAAAAATTAAAATTCCAATGTTTATTGTACAAGGCGGAAATGATCCGCGTGTTCCACGAACCGAAGCAGCTCAGATGTCGGCTGCACTAAAAGCGAATAATATTCCCGTATGGTATTTAGAAGCTAAAGACGAAGGTCATGGATTTAGAAAAAAGTCAAATTCAGACTTTCAATTCTATTCCACTATTTTATTTGTGAAAAAATATTTGTTGGAAATGGAATAAATCAATAGCAATAAAAAAAATGCTTGCGTAATTACCTTACGCAAGCATTTTTATTTTGAGAGTAACACTAACTCAATTTATTTCTGCTCGCAGCAATTTCAAAAATTAAATCTGGATTTTGCTCCAAGCTATTTCCTACTACCACCACATCAACACCGGCTTCATAAAGTTCTTCAGCATTTTCAGCTGAGCGTACACCGCCACCAACAATTAAAGGAATATTTATTTCTCTCTTGATGGCTTTAATCATCTCCACAGGAACTGCATTTTTTGCACCTGAACCTGCTTCTGCAAAAATTAATTTTAATCCCAATTGTTCACCTGCAAGTGCTGTATATGCTGCAATATCTGTTTTTCCCACCGGAATAGGAGCCGTGCCGCTCACATATTGTACTGCTGTCATGTTACCGCCGTCAATTAATAAATATCCGGTCGGAATAATTTCGATTTCCGCAGCTTTTAATCGTTGTGCTGCCATCACATGTTGTCCAATTAACAAATCAGGATTTCTACCGGAAATTAATGAGAGTAACAAAATGGCATCTGCATATTCATCCACCTGCTGATGGTTTCCCGGGAAAATGACAATGGGGATATCACTTCTTTTCTTGATGGATTGAATAGTGTGCGCTAAATCTCCGGTGGTAATCAAACTTCCTCCCACAAAATAAAAGTCGACACCCACTTCATTGCAATGAGAACATAATTTATCCAGATGTTTACTTTGTGCTTTGTCCGGATCAATTAATACGGCAAGTAATCGACGACCTTCATGTTTTGCTTCTACAATTTTCTGATAAATCATAATTCTTTACTTGTTTGAAGTCGTTTGTTCAATCGATTCCTCCATTGCAATAGTATGAACCATAAGAACTCCATCCAAATATTCATAGTGATATTTAAATATTTTTTTACCCATAGGCCCATCATAAAAAGCCCATCCTGATCCCTTATCACTTGAAAATAAGTGCGGTGCTTCAACATTTAAATGTTCCTTAAATAAGATACCACCACCTTCAATATTTTTAAATAAACACTCTTTGACACTCCAAATCAATCCTGAATCTCTCATGGCAAATTCCTTGTCGATCCAATTCTTTTCTTGTTCATTAATAAATCTTTGACCCACTCTTAAAACCCGCTCATCCACTTCTTCTAAATCTAATCCACAAGATGTGATGGGATGATATAGGAGTCCAACGAAATTCTTTGAGTGAGAAATTGAAATATGCCCAGATATTTCTTGAGGAAAAGGTTTTCCATCAGCATTATATGCCAAGTTAACTAGCTGACCTTCACCTAAATGATTTAGTAGGAGACGAGTTGCAATTTTTTGAAGCTTTCTTTGTGGATGATGGTATTTGCTTGAAATGTGAATAAATTCTTCTTCAGAAAGAAACTTTTTTAATGATTTTTCTGTTTCAGTTAAATGCCAAACCCAAATTCGTGCGCCAGTAGTTAATAAAGCATTGAAGAGTAGAGGCATGAGAATATAAATCTAATCAATAATGGTATTGTTTCTTAAGATGATAACCGTACCTTTGCACAAAATTTCAACAAATTATGAAGACGCAAACAGCACAGTATGTTAAGCACAAAGTTAAAGATATGTCTTTAGCTGAATGGGGCCGCAAAGAAATTAAACTTGCCGAGGCCGAAATGCCAGGATTAATGGCTCTTCGTGAGGAATACGGAACTAAGAAGCCATTGAAGAATGCACGCATTGCAGGATGTCTTCATATGACTATTCAAACTGCCGTTTTAATCGAAACATTAGTAGAATTAGGAGCTGAGGTGACTTGGTCTTCTTGTAATATTTTCTCTACTCAAGATCACGCTGCTGCTGCTATTGCTGCTGCAGGAATCTCTGTTTATGCTTGGAAAGGGATGAATGAATAAGAGTTTGATTGGTGTATTGAACAAACTTTATTTTTTGGTGAAGAACGCCAGCCTCTCAATATGATTTTGGATGATGGTGGTGATTTAACCAATATGGTGCTCGATCGTTTCCCAGAGTTGATCTCAGGTATCAAAGGAATTTCTGAAGAGACTACAACGGGTGTTCTTCGTCTGTATGATCGCATGAAAAACGGAACATTAGCACTTCCTGCCATCAACATCAACGATTCAGTAACGAAGTCGAAGTTTGATAATAAATACGGTTGTCGTGAATCTTTAGTGGATGCATTGCGTCGCGCTACCGATTTAATGCTTGCAGGTAAGGTTGCTGTTGTTGCCGGTTTTGGTGATGTAGGTAAAGGTTCTGCAGAGTCTTTGAAGGATGCTAAAGTTCGTACCATCGTAACTGAAATTGATCCTATCTGCGCATTGCAAGCCGCTATGGAAGGATATGAAGTCAAGAAAATGATCAATGCAGTGAAAGAAGCCGATATCGTGGTAACGGCTACAGGAAACTTCAATATCATTTCTGAAGCTCATTTCCGTGCTATGAAACATAATGCAGTAGTTTGTAATATCGGTCACTTCGATAATGAAATCGATATGGCTTGGTTGAATAAGAACTACGGTCATACGAAGGAAACTATCAAGCCTCAAGTTGACAAGTATACCATCGACGGAAAGGATATCATCATCCTTGCAGAAGGTCGCTTGGTAAACTTAGGTTGTGCTATGGGTCATCCAAGCTTTGTAATGTCGAATTCTTTCACGAACCAAACATTGGCTCAATTAGAATTGTGGACAAACACAGGAAAATATAAGAATGAGGTGTATACTTTACCAAAACATTTAGATGAGAAAGTGGCACGTTTACACTTGGCAAAAGTTGGAGTAGAAATTGAAGAATTAACTCCAGTTCAAGCTAAATATATTGGTGTATCGGTAGCTGGTCCGTATAAGTCGGATACTTACCGTTACTAAGATCTACTTAAAAATAGAAAAGGCTCTTCGAAAGAAGGGCCTTTTTTATGGGTTGTATTTTCTAAGATTAGTTTATCAATGCGCAGCCTTTGCGTCACGATAGCGTTCGACAGAGCTCACGCCGAAGTCTGCCGGGGCTACACCTTTGCGAGGAAATTTATCGTAGCATTGCCTTTGCGTCTCCGCGTCTTAGCGAGAAAATTTGGCGAAGAGAAATTTGTCGAAGAGAAAAGCATTATTCGAATGCGATTAAATTATTTCAAGCCTATTGTTCGAGCCTCTCCCTAGCCCTCTCCAAGGGAGAGGGAATTAAGTAATTAATTTTATTTGATAAAATTTGGAATTAAACATAGAAATCTTTGCGAGACAATTTTGAGGTGTATGTCGTTAGAGAAATCTTTATGTCTTGAAAGCTGGGATTGCATTTTTTTGATAAATTTTCCAATCTCAACTTCAAATGAATTTTACTCACATGATTCCCATGTAATCAAAAAAAACTAATTATAAATATGAAGAAAGTTATTGGAAAGTAACTGAGTTCTATATTTCAATAGTGGCACACTTGCAGGCCCAGTAATGACCGACCCATCAATTAAGCTGAATTTGCTACCACAAGTAGAATCCACACAAAAGATATCATTTGGGATGCCTTTCACATAGGCCGATGAAACGGATGGGTCATAAGTACAAGTTCGCTCATACGCATTAAACTCAGTAGGCGAAGTTTTAATGATAATAATTCCCTTGTTTCCTGCGTAATTATAATATAACCAGTTGTTTATAGCATTAAGATTGATGTATTCAGGAAGGTTTAGGTTGATATATTCATCAACAGCCACGTTTGGAACCTGGTCTTTGTTTTTCTTGCAGGATGCACTTATCGTCAGTATTCCGAAGAGGATAACCCAACAAAGATGGCCTTTCACGTAATTTTTCATGGTCTGCTAAGATAAGTATTTGTATTTTTAGTAGAATTATTTATATATTTGAACTGCAAAAAGAAACCAACAACATGAAAAAGCACCTATTTACACTTATTCTCAGTCTAATATTTATCGTTCCTATGGGACTTAACGCTCAATCTACCGACGGTGTTGCTAAGGGCAAGCGTGGAGGATATATCATGAGTGGTGAACAACAAGTAAATTTCGAGGTAGTTACTAACGGATCTACGTTGAAGTTTTTCCCATGTACTGCTGATGGAAGTGCGCTGTCGGAAGCTCCTGCCACTGCAGATATTACTATTATTGCTATTGAAACAACTAAGAAAGTAACGCAAACAGAAATCCCATTGATCGATGGCAGCTTTACGGTTACTTATGATTTAGATTATCCTATTTATATGTATGCTGTAAGTTATACGATGAATGGACAACAAAATACCATGAAATTCAGAGTACCGGGTGCACCTGATGCACGATAAGGTCTATTTCTAACAATATCTTTGAAAACCCTGTCATCGAAGGCAGGGTTTTTTTACTGTGTACAGCGAGGGTTGTGCGATTAATTGTGGACTAAGTAGGTCAAGGTCGAAGTAATAAAACATCAAATTCATGAGGGATTTAACATTTAAGTCGTCAATGAAATGAACGAAGCAGTATTTTAGGCACATGATTCTTTTTACTTTTGCGTTATCCTATCAATGAAAAAACTAAAACTCTTACTTCTTTTACTCTTAATTCCGTTTTCTGTGGCTTTTACACAGACGGATGCAAGTGCCAAAAAGAAGCAAAAGAAAGCTGATAAAGCAAAGCAAGAGCAGATCAAAAAACAAAGAAAGGCGGTAGAGATAGGGAAGAAGCGCCATGCAAAAATTCAAGATAAAGAGGTAAAGAAACGGTGGAAGAAAAATAAGCGTCGCTATAAGCACGTCGATTCTTTTGACAAAAAAACTTCTTTGTGGCGCAAAATTTTTCCACGTAGACGACCAGAAAATAAATAATTGCAGATAAAAACATCGTTTTTATCTGCAATTATCCTGATGTGTAATCGCATTTCGCGATTTCTACATCAGGATAATCCTAAATTGCATTAGTATAAATTGCTCATCGGGTCTGATGCAAAAACGAAGTATTAACTTCTGATGTGTAATCGCATTTCGCGATTTTGACATCCGTTAAGCAATAGATTTTTTCTATAGCTTAATCTAGGATATTAAAAAACCCAATAACTTTTAGTAGAAAGCAATTGGGTTTTTTAATTCTTAATTCTTAATTCTTATCGCGAAGCCTTGCGACTTAATTCTTATCGCGAAGCCTCGCGACTTAATTCTTAATTCTTATCGCGAAGCTTCGCGACTTAATCCGCGTATTCACGCATATCTACCGGAACCACTGTGGTTACTCCGGGTTCAGCCATAGTAATACCGTACATAATGTCGGTAGCAGCCATCGTTTTCTTATTATGGGTGATAATAATGAATTGTGATTCCTCACTGAATGTCTTAATAATGTTATTGAATTTTTCAATATTATTGTCATCTAACGGTGCATCCACCTCGTCGAAGATACAGAACGGAGCCGGTTTTAATAAGTAAATTCCAAAGAGGAGAGCCGTTGCAGTAAGTGTTTTTTCTCCTCCAGATAATTGGTGAATACTCAATGGTTTTTTTCCTTTTGGTTGAGCGATGATTTGGATGTCACACTCCAATGGATTGCTTGGATCTGCTAATACTAAATCACAGTTGTCATCATCGGTGAATAGGGAGCGGAATACACGAATGAAATTTGTTCTAACCTGTGTAAATGCATCCATGAAAACCGTACGCGCTGTCTCATCAATTTCGTTGATGGTTTTTAATAGTGCTTCTTTCGCATTCAACAAATCTGTTTTTTCAGCAATGATGAAATCATAGCGCTCTTTAATTTCTTTGTATTGCTCAAGTGCCATCGGATTGATAGGTCCAAATTCTCCAACACGTTTACGTAATTGTTCAGCACGAGGACGCATCTCTTCTTCGTTGAAGTTGGGATCTGGTTCTTGTTCCGATAACTCTTGAATGTCGATGTTGAACTCAATGTTTAATCGCTCTTTCAACGAATGCATCTGAAGTTTAAGTTCATTTAATTCGTCGTGAACTAACTGAAGTTGAGAGTCGGCATTGTCCTTCGTTCTACGAAGATCATGTAAACGTTTTTCTTCAGCTTCAATTTCATTTCGTGCAGTCGTATAGTCTACTTCTGTTTCTTTGTGGGCTTCTTCAAAATTTATTTTCTCCTGAAGCATTAATTGGAAAGCTTCGCTGTTATTTTCGAGTCCGCCAATCAAGGAATCAGTTTGCGTTTTTACATTTTCTAAGTCAAGCGCATATTGCTCTTTGTTTTTTCGAAGGGTATCCGATTGATTGGTTTTATAGCCAATATCACGAATAATATTCTGAATTCTGTTTTGCTGTTGAAGTAAAACGATGTTTTGTTGATTAAACAATTGCGACTTCTCATTCGATTCATGCTGCAACTGCACCGTTTGCTCTTGTTGTAAATTAAGTTGTTGAACAAAATTTTCTAAGCGTTCTTTTAAAATTACAGGCGAGAACTCAGGATTATTGGCTTCTTCATCCAAGAGTCGCTTAATGGTATTTGCATCTTCTTCTAAGCGATCGCTATTGCGTTTTAGTTGAGCGATGTTATTATTGACAAAGTCGCGGTTGCTTTGGATGGTGTTTACTTGCCCGTTTAATCGAACAAATTCATTCTCCTGCGTACTGATTGCTTGTTGGGTTTGTTGAATGACTACTTTCAAGTCGGCCAACTCTTGCTCTGCATGTTTTACTTGATCACGATATTGCTCAATGATGAGTTCTTGTTGTTTTAACTCTTCCGCTAATTTTTCGAGGTTTCTGAATTTACCGGTTCGCTTTCCATCAAAAAGTCCAATAGATCCACCACCAATGGTGTATTTCTGTCGAAGGAAATTTCCACTTTGCGATATGATCACAGAGGTTTGATCATCGTTAATAGGATAATCATGCAGCGAACGATCTTTATCTAATATTTGTACATGGCCTAATAGAAATTGAAAAAGGGAATCGTATTTCGCATTGGATTCAATGGTAGATAGCGCGCTTGTGCAACCTTCCAATAGTTGTGGCGATGGTTTTGGGAATTTCTGCAATGATTCCAACACAAAGAAATGTGCTCTTCCTTTTGCCGATTCATTCAACGTTTGAAGTGCGGCCCATGCATCTTGCATCGTGTCCACCACAAAATGATTTAAGTAAGGGTCAAGGAAATTCTCAACAGCCACTTTATATCCTTCTTCACAAACAACAATTTCACTCAATAAAGGAGCTTGCTTAAACCGATCGTGATTTTTTTTCAAATAGCGAATCGATTCAGGATAACCTTCCATCTGCTCCAACAAATTTTTGGTGAGTTGGTATTCGTTATGACGCGCATCTAACTTTCTGGATTCTGCTTGTAAAATTTGATTTAATTCTTTTAAGCGTGTTTCCGAAAGTTTTAAATTCTCTTCGTTCTCAATTTTATGTTGCTTTTGTTTTCGCAACTGCTCATCCGCTTCTTCTTTGGATGGAAGAAGTTGCTGAATTTCTTTTTCTAAAGATTCTAATTTTGAAATCAGTTCAGCTTGTTGTTCAGTGGAACGTTTAGCTTCTTCTAAAATAGAATTATATCGAGTATGATTTACGGCTTGTTTCGTTTCGTACTCATTAATCATGGTACGCAACTGGTAAGTTTGTTGGTTTAATTCACGGATACTAATTTGAGAAGCTTCATAGTTTTTCTTGCTCTGATCCGATTCTTCACGTTGGCGCGCTACACTTTCTTCTAGTTGTTTGAGATGATCTTCTTCACGCAATTTTTCACTTTGCAATTCTTCAAGTTGGGCATGTATTTCTATTAAAGATTTGTCGTCTTGCTCGTTTTGATCTTGAAGTTGCTTTTGCTTCTCGACTAAAAAATTCAACTTCTGACTTCGCGATTTTTCTTCATTCTCAAAGCGCGTTATCTCCAACAATTTTTCATTCAACGCTTTTTGAACAGCTTGGTATTGCTTTTCCTTTTCCAACGATTGAACTTTCATCTCTTGAATTTTTACTTCAAGCTTTTCTAAATTATCATGTAGTTGGGATTTGGATTGATGTTGATCTTTTTCACGCTGTTGTAAATCCACCATCGCTTTACTATGATGGCGAATACTGTAGAGTGCAAGTTGAGTACTTAAAGTGCGATATTCCTCTCGTAAACGATAATAGCGATCGGTTTTCTTGGCTTGACTTTCTAATTGCTTTAAACTTTTTTCAATTTCAAAAAGTAAATCGTTAACGCGATTTAAATCTGCATCGGTTTCTTCTAGCTTTTGAAAAGTTTGACGCTTTCTAATTTTATATTTTGAAATCCCTGCAGCTTCTTCTAATAATGTTTTGATGGTATTGTTTCGATCTTTTAGAATATCATCCACCATATTTAATTCGATGATGGCATACGAATCAGGACCAATACCCGTATCTAAAAATAAATCGTTAATGTCTTTTAATCGGCAGGTAACTCCATTCAATAAATATTCTGATTCTCCAGAGCGATAGAGGCGGCGAGTAATTGTGACTGTGGAATATTCGGTAGGTAGAATTCCTTTGTTATTATCAAAGGACATACTTACTTCAGCTAAGTTTGCAGGCTTGCGGTTTTTAGTTCCGTTGAAAATAATGTTTTCCATTTTTTCACTGCGAAGTAGACGAGTTTTTTGTTCGCCTAATACCCAACGAATCGAATCAACAACATTCGATTTACCAGATCCATTCGGACCTACAATTGAAGTAACGCCTTCATCAAAATGAATGATTACTTTATCTCCAAAGCTTTTAAAGCCTTTAATTTCGAGTGATTTTAATCTCATGTTAACTTTAGTAAAGAAAAGAATGCTCGCGATTTTTTCGCGAGCCGCTTTCTCATTTAGAATGATGCAAATTAAGAATCTTTAGTAAAGATCCGACCGAAATTTTAGTATCCTGATTTCTTTCGTTTCGCAATGCAAATGTAAAAAATGGATCGGTCTGATACCAGCATGACACTTGTTGTGTTGAAAAGTGTTTAATTTGGACCTATGGAATTTAAAGTACTCATATATATAGTCATCGGAATCATTTGGTTGTTTTCTAAACTACTGAGTGCTAAAGGTAAGCAAAAAGAGGAAAAAAGTATTCTTCCTGAATCCTGGACGAAACCTTTTGAACGTCAATTAGAAACGGTAATTACGGACACTAGAGAGCGAAAAAAGATAAAGCATCAAGAAAAACCAAAAAAATTAAATACTTCATTAAAAACAGTATCAGAAAAAATAAATATTACTGAAGGTGGATTAAAAAGAAAAAACAGCATCGAAAATGATGGAATAATGGTTTCGCAAGTCCAAATATTGGAAGAAATCGATGATTCTGGAGCAAATGAGATGGCTAACCAACTTTCTTACGAAATCAGAAATGGCAAGATTGACTGGAAGCGCGCAATGGTAATCAATGAGTTATTAAAGCATCAGCATTTTCGATGAAATAAAATGTTGAAAACTATAAAATGATGACACAAGCATTTTGAAAATCTATTTAATTGTTTCTATTTTTAACCCCTACCAAAATTAACCTAACATTAACACGGATATTGATAATAAACCTAACTCTATGATAAGGAATGTCTACTTAACACTAGTATTTCTTCTGGTTGCAACCGCGGGCTCTATGGCTCAAACTGGTTCAATTCGAGGTAAAATTCTAGACAAGGCTACAAAAGAACCATTGCCATTCGCATCGGTAGTAGCAGAACTGAACGGTACTCAAATTGGTGGTGCCCAATCTGATTTTGATGGTGAGTATACCATAAAGCCATTGCAACCAGGTGCTTATACCCTAAAGGTTACTTATGTTGGTTACACCGACTTAGTAATTACAGGTGTATTAGTTTCCAATGACAAAATCTCTTTCCAGGATTTATCCATTGGAAAAAAGGTGAATGAAACAAAGGAAGTTGAAATCATTGCTTACAAAGTGCCTTTGATTGATAAAGGTAATACCTCTGTAGGAGCAACAATGACTCGTGATGAAATTGAAGCAGCTCCAACAAGAGATGTTCGTTCAGTGGCATCACAAGCAGCTGGAGTTTTCCAAAAGGATGATGGTGAAGATGTGAACGTTAGGGGTTCTCGTTCTGACGGAACAGACTATTATGTAGATGGTATCCGTATTCGTGGTTCTAACCGTTTGCCACAATCAGGTGTTGAACAAGTTACTGTAATTGTGGGCGGAACTCCAGCCCAGTATGGTGATGCAACGGGTGGAATTGTTAGTATTACTACTCGTGGTCCATCTAAAAAGTTTTCAGGTGGAATAGAATTAGTGACATCAGAAGTACTAGATGCATATGGTTACAATCTTGTTTCTGGTAATTTATCGGGACCTATTTTGTCAAAGAAATTAGAAAATGGTACTTCTAAAACTATGCTCGGTTTCTTTGTGAGTGGTGAACTTCAATTTGACAAAGACCCTGATCCATCTGCTGATGGTATGTATCGTTTGAATGATGCTGCTTTTGAAAAATATAAGTCGAATCCAATTGTTCCTTTCCTCACAACAGGAGGTGCTGGTTCAAATAGCGCTGCTGTACTTTTTAGAGCATCTGATTTTGATAAAGTAGATAACAAAAATAATGTAGATCAAATTGGTTATCGCTTTACAGCAAAATTGGATTTTCAACCCGTTGAAAATACTAACATTACGGTAGGGGGATCGTTTAATGTAAATGATCGTACAAGTTTTGCTATTAATAGATCAATGTATAATTTTGATGAGAATCCTAATATTAAAGATACGGATTATCGAATTTTTACTCGTATAACACAACGAATTGCTTCTACTTACAAATCAGAAGAGGGTGCAAACTCATCTACTTTTAAAAATGTTTATTTTACATTTCAAGCAGAATTCAATAAGAATCAGCAGTTAAATCAAGATCCAAATCATAAGGACAGCTTTTGGAATTATGGTTATTTTGGAAAGTTTAGTGCAAATCGAACAAAAGGTTTTGCGCCAAGGGGTCCTCGAATTGCTCAAGGAGAAGATCCTAGTTACTTCTATCAAGGACCAGTTTATTTAGATAATTATACTTACGAACCAGCTGGTGTTAACCCTTTAACCGAGGCTTATAATATTGTTGCTTATGATTTCTTATTAGCTAATCCAACTTTTTTGCAGTTCAGTAATATCAACTCAATTGTTGGTCCGGGTGGTGTTCGTAATGGTGATGGCGTAAGAAGTGTTATGGGTGTTTGGGAAGGTTTGGGAAATGCACGAAATGTGTACCAAAATTTTGACAATGATCAATACCGTTTTGTGTTGAGTGGAAACGCCGATGTAAAGAAGCACGCTATTCAAGTTGGTTTTGAATTTGAACAAAGAGTGGATAGAGGATATACAATGGCTCCAAGAGGCTTGTGGAATATAGGCAGGCTTAATGCCAACTCTAATTTGTTGTTAGAAGATTTGAGTAATTTAATTAGTTCAGACACTAATTTTGTTACTGGTACTATTACTAAGGATTACGGAATCGGCTACACTCCAAATATTGATCCAGCTACAGGAAACGTCATAAATGGATTCTATGAAAATATCAGAAGTGCGTTAGGTTATGCAAACAATGAGTATGTTGATTTTGATGCATTATCTCCTGATCAGCTAGAAGTTGGTTATTTCACTCCTGATGAGTTGATTTTAACCAATGTTGTTACTTCTTATTATGGATTCGATTATACAGGAGAAAAGTTTACAGGAAAGCCAACATTTAAAGATTTCTTTACAAAAAGTAAGAATGGTGTTTTCACTCGTGAAATCGATGCTTTCCGACCTAACTACATGTCGGCTTATATTCAAGATAACTTTGCAATTGATAATCTCAATTTTAACATTGGTCTTCGTATTGACCGTTTTGATGCCAACCAAAAACAATTGAAAGATCAATTCCTATTATTAGATGCATATAATGTAGGAAATTATCCTGTAGCTATTGCTGATAAACCTGGTAATATTGGCGATGATTTTATTCCCTATATTGCTGACCCTAATGATCTTACTACGGTTATCGGATATCGCGATGGAGCTGTTTGGTATGATGCCACTGGTCAAATTGTTACAAATCCAGACTTGATTGCTCAGAATTCTGATTTAGGAGTAATTCTGCCCGCACAAAAAGCAGGCGCTGGTTCTTTTGCTTCTGAGGATTGGAATGTAGATGCAGTATTCAAGGATTATGATCCGCAAATTGTGATTATGCCTCGTGTAGCTTTTAGTTTCTCTATTACCGACCAAGCTCAATTCTTTGCTCATTATGATGTATTAACGCAACGCCCTTCATCAAACCTACGAAACGATCCTATGGAATTTTTATCCTTAAGAACGAATCCTGATGGTTTAATTAATAATGCAGGTTTACTTCCCGAGCGTACGACAGATTATGAAGTTGGATTCAAGCAAGTGGTAAGTAAGAGTTCTGCATTTACGATCTCTGCTTTTTATCGAGAATTGAAAAATATGATTCAAGCCACTAGAATCAATTATGCATATCCAAATACATATACTTCTTATGGAAATATCGATTTTGGTACTGTAAAAGGGATGTCCTTAATTTATGACTTACGTCGTACTGGAAATATAAGAATGATGGCGAATTATACCTTGCAGTTTGCAGATGGTACAGGTTCTGGAGCAAATTCTAACTTAGAGTTAACGGATACAGAACAACCAAACGTACGTTTCATAGTTCCATTAGACTTTGACACGCGTCATGCAATTACCGTTTCACTTGATTATCGCTACGGTGAAGGAAGTGCTTATAATGGTCCTATATTATGGGGCAAACCGATCTTGCAAAATACTGGGGCGAACTTGGTATTCAGAACAAATTCCGGTACTCCATATACCCGTCAAGCAAAGGCAACTCAAGAAGGTGCTGCTATCGGTTGGCAAGATAATGGGCAGCGAGGAGTTGAAGGTGTAATAAATGGTGCTCGCACTCCATGGCAGTTCCGTATAGATGCTCGAATTGAAAAAGATTTGAATTTGAAATTATCAGATAAAAAAACAGCTACTCTAAACATATATCTATTGGTGCAGAATGTGTTGAATACACAAAATGTAACAGGTGTTTATCGTGCAACTGGAAATGCAAAGGATGATGGATTTATCAACACTCCTGATGGTCAACAATTAACAAGTTCTCAGCAGGACCCACAGGCGTTTGTCGATCAATATAATATCCGAATTCAAAACCCAGATAATTATAGTTTGCCACGCCGTACTCGTATCGGTATTCGTTTTGATTTTTAATTTCATTCCTTAACTTGATAAATATTATGAAAATGATTAAATATAAGATCTCCTTGAGCCTGGTAATGGGCTTGATATGGTCTGCATCATCGTTCGCCAAAATGAATGTTGGTGCCAATCGATTGGTTGCTACACCAAATATTGCAGCTAAAATTGCTTCAACATGTCCAGTTACAACTGCACAGATTGATTTAGATGTAAATCAAGTAAGAGCGCGTGTATTAGTAGGTGGCGATTTATGGTGGGATCCAGTTGGACAAACCCCATATTATGAAGTTCCTATTGGATCCAATAAAAATTCAATTTATTCCGGAGCACTTTGGATAGGAGGTTACGATCAAACCGATCAATTATTGGTGGCTGCTCAAACCTACCGACAAGGTGTAAATGACTTTTGGGGTGGCCCAATTGCTGTAGATCCGAATACTGCTTCTTTAGGAATAACAGACGCACGATGTTTAGAATTTGATAAATTCTGGAATATAAAGCGAAGTGAAATTGAAGAATTTATCGCTAGCGGAACGACTACCAGTGCAATTGAAACTTGGCCTGGAAATGGGAATGTGGCAAATGGAGAATTGCCATTTTTAGCCCCCTATTTTGATGCAAATAATGACGGAACATATAATTATGAAGATGGTGATTATCCTTATTTCAAATTAGATGGCGAGTATCCTTTAGATCCTAATACCGGGGAAGCACTTTGTAATGATTATTTGTTTGGCGATGAAAGTATTTGGTGGGTATTTAATGATGTTGGTGCCGTAAAAACTGAATCTGCTAGTAATCCCATCGGACTTGAAATAAGAGCGCAAGCTTTTGCTTTTAGCACAAGTAATGCAATCAATTTTATGACTTTCTATAAGTATCAAATCATAAATCGCTCTGGTAATACATTAGACTCTACTTATTTTGGGGTATGGTGTGATCCAGATCTTGGAAATGCAACTGATGATTATGTAGGATGTGATGTTGGTTTGGGATTAGGATATGTCTACAACGGAGATCCTGATGATGAAACAGCAGGTGGTTATGGATTAAATCCTCCAGCAGTTGGTATCGATTTTTTCCAAGGTCCTATAGCTGATTTAAATGATAGTATTGATAATAATCGTGATGGTCAGGTAGATGAACCTGGCGAGCAAATTTCCATGTCTAGATTTATTTATTACATCAATACTAATGGTGTACCAAATGGTAATCCAGATGTTACAGATGACTATTATGAATATTTAAGTGGATCTTGGACAGATGGTCAACTCGTTACTTATGGTGGAGATGGTAGAGGTGCTGGGCCTGGAGCAACTACTACTCCAGCGGATTTTATGTTCCCTGGAACTTCCGATCCTAAGTTCTCAACACCATGGACAATGGTAACCGCTGATATTCAACCTGCTGATATGCGTTGGTTGCAATCAGCAGGAACATTTACTTTACAACCTGGTGCCGTAAATTACATTACCACCGGTGTAGTTTGGGGACGTGCAACAACTGGTGGTCCCTTGGCATCTGTAAGTGTAATTCGTCGTGCCGATATTTTAGCTCAAGGATTGTTTGATGATTGTTTCCAAGTATTAAAGGGGCCAGATGCTCCTGAATTGGCCATTCGCGAAATGGATCAACAAATCATTCTAAGTATTGAGAATTCAAGAACTAGTAAGGTGGAAGGTTATTCTCAATTCAGTAAAAAAATTCCAGGAGTATTAACTATTCAGGTGAATGATTCTACAACCACATTCGATACTTTAACTGTTGATGAACGCAGTTATAAATTTCAAGGTTATAAAGTGTTTCAAGTAAGTGATAGAAATGTTGATGCTGCAAGTATAAATGATCCTTCTAAAGCTAAACTAATAGCTCAAGTAGATTTTGAAGATGATGTGGATAAATTAGTGAATTTTATTTTTGATGATGCTTTGAATTCATATATCCCAACTCAAAAAACGGATATTGCGAATGAAGGAATTAAACACACCTTTGTAATTACACAAGACTTATTTACACTTAAGAAAATTGTAAATTATCGTCCTTATTATTTCTTAGTAGTATCATATGCTCATAACAACTTTGGACAATTTAATCCTTTAGCTCCAGATCCACAAAATTCTCAACCTGAACCTTATTTGCAAGGAGATGGTAATGTATCTGTATATTCGGCAATACCACATAAGCAAGTGGTGAATAATGGTGGTATGGTTGCGAATGTGAGTTTTGGGGGTGGATTTCAAATTAAACGTATTGAAGGTACCGGTAACGGTGGAAACGTGTTAGATCTTACTGATGAATCAGTAAATGAAATTTTTACTAGCCCCAATCATCGTGCATTAAATCCAGTTTATCAAGCTGGTCGCGGACCTATTGATGTTTCCACTTATGATCCATTACGATTGAAAGGTGGTGGGTTTAAGGTGATGTTTGATGGAGTAGATACTGAAGGGTATTGGGGATTATTGAATCAATCTCCTACCGTGTTAACTGTATCAAATATCAACATCGTTCAAAGCAGTACTAATGATATAGATAATTTATTAATTACAACAACAGATGTAAGCAATATTGAAAAAGGAACGTATGTGATGCTTGATAATGTTGGTGGAATTACATCGACTAGTGGTATAAACAAAAATTTCTTCTTCGTTGAAGGATTTACTCTAAATCCAAATGAGTTCTTTGTTAAAACAGTTGGAGCAACAGGAACTTATACCGCTGGAACTGGAACATGTGAAATTATGGCTGATCGCCGCTTTTTACCGCTCGGTAGCAAATATGAGCAGTTAATGGAAAATAATAAATTAACGTTCAACATTTCTAAAATTACGGGACTTGAACCTGGTGATGTTTCGGAAAAAAATGAAAACAATGGATTCTTAGAAGCAACAATAACATATACAAATCCATCTGCAGCTTGGTTAGGTGGAATAGAGGATTCGGATACTGATACTTCTCGGAATTGGATACTTGCGGGAGAAGAGGCTACTGACTTGGGTGATGCAGGTCAAATTTATGAGAATGTAATTGGTGGCACTTGGGCTCCATTTAAATTGGCGGCAAAATTAATAGTAGGTGCACCAAAATGGAGTAATCCTTCAATAGAACAACTTTCTAAATGGAGTTTTCTAGCTAGTGTAGATGTGGTATTAACCAATGATCAGAGTAAATGGACTCGTTGTGTAGTAGTGGAAACTGGTAATGACACCTCTAAAACAATAGGCAAGGCAGTTAAATTTTCGAAGCGCAATCAAGAATCTGTTGATAAGAATGGTAATATAGGTGATGGTGTGGTTACTTCAGATCCAAATGATGCTGATTTTATAGCAGCAAGAGGAATGGGTTGGTTTCCAGGTTATGCTATCAATATAGAAACTGGTGAAAGATTGAATATTGCATTTGGCGAAAATTCATTGCTTTCTGGTGAAAATAGCACTGACATGAAGTTTAATCCAACTTCAAATGCTGGAAATGATATCAATGGAAATTTAGCGAACGGTGGTATGCATTATATCTATATTTTTAATAAGAATGGCACAACTGCATCTGATGTAAAAGTTTATGACCATGGATTCGGACTTGATTCAATATTATCTTCTACTCCCGCGATTAAATTCCGTGTGTATAAAGATTGTATCTGGACAAGTTTACCACTATTAAATCCAAATCATTCTTTATTGGAATCGGATGTAAAGATTCGTTTACGCGTTGCTAAAGATTATAGAACATTTAATTCTATTGGAGCTACTGCTGTGAATAACAGCAATCCATTGTATGAATTTGAAGTTCCCCAATCGGATGTAGCTAGCACTGGTCAAACTGCATTAGCGAAGAGCGCATTGGATTTTATTCGCGTTGTTCCTAATCCGTACTATGCATATTCTGCTTATGAAAACACAGTAGAAGATCAGTTGGATAATAGAGTTCGCATTACGAATTTACCTAGTAAATGTGTAGTTTCAATTTACACTGTAAATGGTACATTGGTGCGTCAATTCAAACGCGATGCTCCTGCTGATGTTACAGATGGTTTGGCAATTAATGAGGGAAGAGACTTTAATTTGGCAACCACGTTGGATTGGGATCTAAAAAATACTTCAGGAGTAACTGTTGCAAGCGGGGTATACATAATACATGTAGATGCTGGATCACTTGGTGAAAAAGTGGTGAAATGGTTTGGAATTATGAGACCTATTGACCTTGATTCCTTCTAATTATTCATTAGTAAAAAAATAATCCTGACCTAGTATGAAAAAACTTATAAAATATATATCCATCTTCTCCGCTGCGATTAGCCTTTATGCAGTACCTGCATTCGCTGGAAATGAAGATCGTGCCGGGCAAGCCGGTGCAAATGAATTACTCATCAACCCTTGGGCTCGCTCCTCGGGTTGGGGAGGATGTAACATCGCCTTAGTTCGTGGTGTTGAAGCGCTCGGTTTAAATGTTGCAGGACTGGCACATAATAAAGGAACTGAAATAGTCTTCGCTCAAACAGATTGGTTGAAAGGTTCTGAAATCAAAATATCTTCTTTCGGAATTGCTCAAAAAGTAGGGGAATCCGGATCGATGGGCCTCAGTGTTGCATCAATGAAATTCGGTGATATCGAAAGAACAACCGAAAATCAACCGGATGGAGGTCTAGGTACTTTCGCTCCCCAGTTCTTGACTATTGGATTTAGTTATGCAAAAGCATTCAGCAATAGCATTTATGGTGGAATGAGTATTAAAATGATTTCTGAATCTATCAATGATGTGAAAGCTCAAGGCGTGGTTATAGATGCCGGTATTCAATACATCACAGGCTTCAATGAAGCTAAGGATAATTTGAAATTTGGAATCGCTTTACGTAACGTAGGTGCTCCCATGAAATTTGACGGTGAAGGGTTGTCATATCGAAATTCAAATGCTGGAGCTAATATTAATGTACTTCAACAGCAAAGAACGGAACGATTTGAAATGCCTTCATTGGTAGCTATTGGTGTTGCTTATGACATCAAACTAAAAGAAGATCATCGTATCACACCGGCAGCGTCATTCACTTCTAATTCCTTCATTCGTGATCAAATTGGAATTGGTGCTGAATATGGATTCCGTCAAATGTTCATGGTTCGTGCCGGATACACTTTTGATAAAAAAGATAAGAATGCGATTATCGATGAAGAAATTACAGCAATGATCGGTTTTAGTGCTGGAGTTTCTGTGCAAGTTCCTATTGGCAAATCTGGAAAAACATTTGGTATAGATTACAGTTACCGTGCTACTGAGACCTTCGATGGTACTCATACCATAGGAGCTCGTTTTAATCTCTAGTCATTGATTCAACATTTGCGGAAGGCCTCTCCTGTTGAAGGAGAGGTCTTCCGCATTATTTATACATTACACATTAGTACTATTTGTTATGTCAAACATCACTTATCTCACCGAAGAAGGCTTGAAAAGGCTGCAAGATGAATTGCATCAATTGAAATCTGTTGATCGACCTAATATATCTAAGCAAATTGCTGAAGCTAGAGATAAAGGGGATTTATCTGAAAATGCTGAATATGATGCCGCGAAGGATGCGCAAGGACTTTTAGAGTTAAAGATCTCTAAAATGGAAGCGATTGTTGCCAGCGTTCGTATCATTGATGAAAGCAAGATCGATACTTCACATGTTTCTGTTATGTGTAAAGTGAAAATCAAAAACCTAAAAAATAATGCTGAAATGTCCTACGTGCTGGTTGCAGAAACCGAAGCAGATTTGAAGTCAGGAAAAATTTCGGTTTCTTCTCCTATAGGACATGGTTTACTTGGAAAAAAAGTAGGCGACATTGCCGACATCAGCACACCTGGTGGTGTTGTAAAATTTGAAGTGTTGGATATTTCCTTAGCTAATTAAATTTCATTTAATGGCTTCCATCTTCTCAAAAATAATTACTGGCGAAATTCCGTCTCATAAAATTGCAGAGAATGAAAACTTCCTTGCTTTTTTAGATGTAATGCCCTTGGTTGAAGGTCATGTATTGGTAGTTCCTAAAAAGGAAGTGGATTATATTTTTGATATGTCTCCATCAGAATTTAAAGAGCTTTGGGCCTTTGCTCAAACTATTGCCCCGGCTATCGAAAAAGCAATTCCATGTAAGCGGATAGGCATCGCCGTTATAGGATTGGAAGTGCCGCATGCGCATATTCATCTTGTGCCGCTGAATAGAGTAGGGGATATTAATTTTACTCAGCCTAAAATGAC
>JBJXGU010000034.1:0-2745 GCA_046160245.1 Bacteroidia bacterium | reverse complement strand
TTGTCCAGCGAAAAAATTAGAAAAAGCTTTTACAATCCCGAATACGATGATAAAAGAAAAGATAGCGGACTTCGCAGCTATATGAAATTCTTGCTCTGCGATTTGAGGGAGTAGGGTTCGCTCAAGTCCGACCATACTTCCTACAAAAGCATTGACTAACACCAACCAGTAGAATTGATGGCGGTTTTCCTTAATACTTAAATTAGCAGTTGTAAACAATTTCATCAATTATCATTTGTTGGCAAAAAATGAAAAATTATTAGTTTTACGAAATATCTATATTAAATTTTTCCTTTCTATTCGCTCTTTAGCTTCTTCTAAGATTGCATGTATTTTTCTTTCCAGTTCCTTTTTGGGAGGCAATTCAGTCCAATATTCTGCTACCATAATTCCATCCTTATGCATTTCCAATAATTCTATTTGTTCCCTACTGCTTTCAGCACAAAGTAATAATCCAACAGGAGAAAGTTCGCCTTCCTTCTTCTCATATTTTTCTAGCCATTTTAAATACAATTCCATTTGGCCTTTATATTTAGCTTCAAACTTTCCTAACTTAAGTTCTATTGCAACTAATCGCTTTAGATTTCGATGAAAAAATAAAAGGTCTAGCCGAAAATCTTCGCCATCAATTATCATTCTTTTTTGTCTTTCAATGAATGCAAAGCCCGTTCCCAACTCAAGGATAAAAGCTTCCAGCTCACGTAAAATGGCCTCTTCTAGATCCTTCTCTAAATATGTATTTTGGAGTCCTAAAAAGTTCAAGAAGTAAGGGTCTTTAAATGTGTTATAAACATTTGAGTTTGTGGTATTAACTTGTAAATTTGCAATTGAAGTTCGCTCAAACGCTTTTGATTCAATTTGCTTTCTTAAATCCCTTACTCCTAGTGATTGCGCTAAAACAATTTGGGCATAAAACAGCTTGGCTTCAATTGATTTTAGTGGTAATAAAATTAAAAAATGAGACCAACTCAATTGTCGTGACAGTGTAACGACAATTGAACTTTCAGTAAATTGCTCCGCAAATTGAAGCATTCTTCGTAAATTTTTTTCTTCAAAATTTTTACCGAATTTATTTGTTAATTCTTGTGATAAAGTATTTACAATTTGCTTACCATAATCTGCTCTTTTATTTTGCAATATACATTTATTTATACGACTGCCGATATGCCAAAAAAGCATGGTAAGATTGCTATTAGCATGTATGATTAATTGCTGCTGACTTTGTTCAATTAGAATTGACAACTCTTCAAAAAGTGCCTTTTCTGAATTCACTAAGTTGTTGCTTTTTGAATTTGCCATATTTGACTTCGATTGCTTTATATTAAAAGGATTGCGTGAAGAAAATTAGTTTTACTTTTTTGTAGTCTCACCCAGAATCGAACTGGGATCTAAAGTTTAGGAAACTTCTATTCTATCCGTTGAACTATGAGACCTTGAAATATTATACCCTTACTTACCGGTAGGAACTATGAGACCAATGCTTTTAAATATTCTTTTCCTACTCCTGAATTTAAATATTTTTCTCTTTTTCTAGCTTCTGTCCAATTTTCCTTTGTTTCTCTGTACACAATTTCCCATGGTCTAAGTCCCTTTGTGTATCTATTTCTTCCTGCATTATGTTCTTTCAATCTTCTGTCGAAATCTTAAGAAATCCCGACATAGATCTCTTTACTTTGAACACTTCTTATCGCATATACTATAATCATACTCGATTAATTTCAATTCTACTCTCTAGTCTAATACTAAATCCTCCTCTTACAAACTTCTATTCTTTCCCTGCCTACCGGCAGGAACTATGAGACCTTGAAATATCTATTCTATTGCTGACTGCCGGTAGGTTAATCACTTTTAAAAATATAATACTAATAGTATTCAATTGCTAGAATTTCATTAGTGAACTATTAATTACCTTGGCTAGGCAACTTTCCTTGAGGAAGATTTGGATTTTTTGTCTTTAAGTTTTTTAATAAACTCACTCAATTCCTTTTCCTCTTTTTTAGTTAAGGGCCGGCTTTGAATATAGTCAACATCTAGTTCTTGATTATTAGTTTTCATAATATTAGGATTTAAAATACTTGTTTACGAGCCTTAATGCTGCTTCACTATTAATAACCATTAAGTGATTTCCGTAGTGAATAGCATCTAAAGATTTTACATAATGGTCGATAAGGTTTGTTTTTGAATGGAAGGAAACAAAGCCATCACTACCTCGTTGGAATGAAAGTCGGCAAGCAAAAGCTACAAGATTTCCTGGAACACCTTCATATAGTTTTGATTTACCTTTATTGAAAGGAGCGGTCTCTATTAAGTGAATAAACACATGATCAGTTTTAACCGTCAAACTTGTAATCCCTTGAACAATATTTACATTGTTTACAATAGTTAATTTGTATACTTCTCTATCGGGAAGATTGTACTCTTCTTTCCAGTTGAATAACCATCCATTTCTTTTTTGAACTTGTTTTAAATCTTCCTTTGATAATAGTGAAACTTCAGTTGGAAAGCTGTCACCGGAGATATTGTTCGTTATAGAATTCGTAAGTCGATCAATAATGAAATCGTTATGATATTTTGTGGTTTTTTTCACCCTTAAAGGTACAAATAATTAATATTACTTCCTATTGGAGTTTAATAACCCCATTCTTTTTTATTGTTTCTTTCTGTAGATTTATCCTTCACTTTACTATTGACCTCTTTAGAAATCCCAACATAGAATTCTTTACTTGAAATACTTCATATCGTATA
>JBJXGU010000033.1:0-15793 GCA_046160245.1 Bacteroidia bacterium | reverse complement strand
TTTAATGCAGCAATGGGGAATTGTAAATTAGCAATTCCGTTGGTTAAAACTACATCTATGTCCGTGTAAATGGTGTTGTAAGGACTCGTTGGACTCGCTAAAGAAACCGTGATGGTATCGGTTACCGATGGTGCGCCTCCCGGATTACTTACCGCTTGCATTTGGTTAGATGCTGGATTGTAATATCCTTCCATAAATATTTTTAGACTTAAACTCACTGTTGGATTTAATCCCGTTAATCGAATATTGTCAACGTATATATTATTTCCATAATTTCCGTGGTTCATGAATGATAATTGAATACTTTGACCGTTATAAGCACTTAGATCTACAGAATCTGTTCTCCATTGTGCCGATGTAGGTATAAAGTTACCACCTGTTCCCGGTACCGTGGCTAATGTTGTTCCTGGTTTCACGTAGATGCTCGAATAATTAACACCACAATTTGTAGAGGTAAGTACGGAAAGAGAATCCAAATAAGTAGGACTGGTACTGTAAAGTTGATGGGCCACATCAAATTTCAATTGATAATTTCCATATCCATTAAGGAAATATTGTGGAGATATAACTTGATCACGCGCTCCAAAAGAATTAAGAGAATAATTTAAAAACACCATCGATCCGCTTCCTATTCCAAAACCACTAGCTTGCCCCGATCGTGACCACATCTTTCCATCACTTCCTCCATCTACATTGTTCCATAAATCGGGCGGAAAAGTAGCTAATTCAAAATCTTGATTAAGTGGAATAGGTTGTCCTGTTGTAGAAATAAAATTATTTTTTGTGATGGTATTATTCCCACCCGGACCACTAACGGTAAGGCTTACCGTAAATACTCCCGATGTGTTGAATGCTACTTTCGGGTTTTGTAAATTAGAAGTTGCAGGGGATCCTCCTGCAAAAGTCCATAGCCATGAAGTAGGACTTCCCGTTGATAAATCGCTGAATGAAACAGAATCCCCTAAACAAGGCGTATTAGTATTCGCTGTAAATGCAGCATTAATGGATCTTAAATTGCTTATCGGTGTTTCCCACATTCCTCTGCCATATGTAGAAACACGTAATGAAGAATTATTGGTGCCATCATCATATATAGAAATGTCGTTAATAGTGGTACGAGTAGGTAAATTTTGATGATATAGCGTCCAACTCGTATGTGTTCCTAACTTAAAATAAACGGAATTATTTCCACCCGCTACAATCATCAGTTCAGAACTCGGGAAGAAATCGTCAGTAATAATTCCTACATAATTCAACGAGGGTAAATTGTAAGAGACATTCGTCCATGTGGCCCCATTGTCGATGGATTTATACACTCGAGTATTGAGAATGGCATAGATAGTATTCACACTACTTTTTACTCCAATAACACTCGCATTATTATTGGTTGCAAAAGGCAATGCATATTGAGTAAATGTAGGTGAAGCGCTCATCGCATTGGTGCTAACATAAATTTTTTGATCGTTGGTAATAGCATACACACGATTACTGTCGGCTTGTGAAACGTACAACGCCATGATTCGTGTTGTGAACGAAGAAATCGTATTCCAGGTAGGTGTAGTGGCCGATAAATTGGAAGTGCGAAAAACATTGGAGTCTCCAACAAATGCGATGTTAGGTGTTGATCTGTAAAAAGCAATAGCTCTAAAACTAGAAACGGCTAAGCCATAAGTCGATTCACTACTGTTTACATTTCTTCTGCGTGCATTACTGAAGTAATATACACGTTGACTATTTGGAAAGTAGTCGAAAGCACATTTCGACGACCAATCACCACCACGATTTGTGAACCATTTTGTACCGGTATTGTTGTAATATAATTCGCCATTATCTTGCGTACCAATGCTGATCATGTCTTTTCGTGTAGGACTACAAGAGCCGCGATAAATTTCATAGCCGTAAATTCCATCACTCTTTGGAGTCCAATTCACTCCGCCGTTTGTACTCAACCAAACTCCACCATCATTCATATTGTACAATTGTGAATTGTCATACGGATTGGTGATGATTTGATGCATGTCGGTATGTACCGTCGCCCACCAGTTGGTAAGTTGTGTCCAGTTCACACCGCCATCTGTCGATTTCCAAACAGCATGTCCTACCCAATAAACTATATTGGAATTAACTCGATCTACACCTAACCCAAAATTATAATCACCTTGACCTACGTCTCCAGCAGCATTGGTATAATACGTGAGGTAGGGGGGCGGGGTTGTTTTTACCGCTGTAAAACTTGTTCCGCCATCAATGGATTTGTAGAGAATTCCACCGTTACTTACCATTCCGAAATAAACGATGTTTGTATCAGCAGGTGTAACAGCAAGTCGACAACCATTTCCATTCGTAACACCGGACGGTAACACGATACCGTTATTAATTTGTGTCCAAGTATCGCCATAATCTGTAGAGCGAAAAAATGCTGAATCGGTTGTCGCAGCGTACAACACTCTTGATCCGAGACGTTTCTCTTTTAAATCATCAAATGCTCGAGAAGCTGTTTTTAATGTCCACGTAGTTCCGCCGTTTATAGTTTTGTAGATTCCAACATTAGTGGCGGCAACAATTACCTGATTGTTGGTAGGGTCCATCACCATGTCGACCACTAATTTGGAAGTGAGTGAAGTTGCAGTAAAAGTTGCACCTCCATTGGTTGATTTATAAACTCCACTACCATTGTAGTAGTAGTTATGATCTCCAGTTCCTAAATAGAGAATTTGATCGTTAGTGTGATCAATGCATACTGAAGCCAGACGCATTCCTGGTAGAAGATCACAACCTGGAGCTAATGTCCAGGTATTGCCAGCATTATTACTGATGAATAACCCCCCACGAGAACTGATTGCATAAAATTTTTGAGAGTTGGTAGGATGAAATTTCATCTGACTGATGCGACTAATTCCATGTATTTGTCCACTCGCATTGGTAGGAAAAAATTCGGGGCCTACAGGCGACCAGTTGGCGGTTTGACTGATGGAAGGATGAGAGGAAATGAAAAACAAACTTATAATTATTGTTATGATATTTTTCATGTAGTCGTAGAGGATGTGTATCGTTAGGGGTCGTTGCGAAAATTATTTGGTATTCACGGGTTGTTGTTTCTGAAAAATTTCTAGTCTCTCTTGGTCGCTAAGGATTCTTCCATTCGATTGTACGAAGGGAAACACAGTTCGTTTCCAATCTTTAAACCGTTTAAATTGATATTTTATTTGTTCATACTCGTTACGCTGGGCTTGTGTCCACGAAGCACGTGCATTTCTTAAACTATCTGCCTCAGCAGAAGTAATTTTTCCTTCTGTAATCAATTCGTCTTCCTCCTCGGGCTCAATCTTTCCTTCCCAATAAACTTCAAAAGCTTTCACGGCTTCATAATAGTTAACTTGAGGATCTTGCATCATTGAAATCCAGTTGGGATTCTTTTTGTCATCAGAGCGAGGACTTTCTTTTTTATCTTGAGCTTGACTTGATTGAAATAGGAATAGCAGCAGCGAGACACTGAATATTGCGCGAAGTTTCATAGGGAATTATTTTAGTCAAATTTACAAACTCAGCTTGGATTCCACAATGCTTTTATTTCTCAATTGTAAACATATAGGAACTGAGGCCGTCATTTCTGCTTTATTTATAGTCTCATATTGTTTATCAGCTCTTTAATTAAGAAAATTTTGATTGACTTTGCTTTTTATTCTCAATTTTTCACTATCTTTATTTTCTCAAAACACGCTATGACCAAAATCCTATTTACCTTAATTCTCATCTTATCGATTATTGATGTTCAAGCTCAATGCCCAGCTGGCAAGAGTGAAGTTATCGTATTTATTCAACCCGATAGTTACCCCAATGAAACCAGTTGGACACTTAAAAATAATTCAGGAGCTATTTTAATGTCGGGCGCTTTCTCAGGAGATACCATGTGTGTAGATTCTGGCACTTGTTTGATTTTTGAGATTGAGGATACTTATGGAGACGGTATTTGTTGTGGTTTTGGAAATGGTTTTTATACCGTAAGCGTGAATGGCGTTATACAAGCTGCTGGAGGTCAATTTACGTTTAGTGAAGTGAGTTATGTGAATTGCCCCGCTGGAAGTAATTGCGGTTCTGCGTTTACAGTTTATCAAGATTCTGTTAATTCTTCTATTAGTTCATCGACTTGGCATGAATTTACTCCTGATACTACAGGTACATTTAATGTGAGCACCTGTTTTCCTGCTAATACTTGCGACACACGCGTTTGGATTTATGATCATTGCATCAATTTGATTTGGAATAATGCCAATGCAGGAACGTTATATTACAATGATTCGGCTTGTGGATTACAAGCATTCATTGCAGCTGGACTTCAATCAGGGCAAATATATTATATTCGAATTGGAGGAGATACCTCTTGTACCAATGATACTATCACTTGGCAAATTACCTACGGTGGTCCCATTGTAGGTTGTACGGATCCTGCTGCTTGTAATTATAATCCTTTGGCAACAGTCAATAATAATATTTGTATTTATCCTGGAGACCCCAATTGTAATTCAGGTCCTGATTTGATAGTGGATGGAGCTGCATTCGGCTCTTCCCTCACCGTAGGTGTAGTTAATGGAAACGATGTTTGCTTAATTGGTGAAGGTTGTTTGTCGGGGTATGGTGCTCGTGATGTTATCAATTTTACGACACGCATTGCAAATATTGGAGATGCTGATTATTATATTGGTCAGCCTCAAACTGGAAATTCACAATTTGTTTTTGATCAATGCCACGGTCATTGGCATTATGCCGGTTATGCACAGTATGATATTTATGATAGTTTAGGTGTGCCTATGCAAGCCGGATTTAAAAATGGATTTTGTGTTATGGACCTTCAATGTTTCGGAGGGTCTGCAAAGTATGGCTGTGGTGATATGGGTATTTCTGCAGGCTGCGCTGATATTTATGGTGCTGGCTTAGCTTGTCAATGGCTCGATATTACAAATATTCCGGCTGGGCGTTATACTATGGTTATTCGTGTTAACTGGGATCAAGATCCAGATGCGTTAGGTAGACAAGAACAACGTTTCGATAATAATGTGGCTGCTGTTTGCGTCAATATTACACGCAATACACTTAATGTACCTTCATTTACTGTTCTTCCCAACTGTCAACCCTTGATTGATTGTGCTGGTGATACTTTTGGTTTAGCTGTGTATGATTGCATGGGAAATTGTAATGGTTCACGTGTACGCGGAGATTTAGATTTAGATACGCTTCAAACCGCAACAGATATTAATCTTTACATGGCCGATATTACTTCACAAAATACGGTTTTCCCTTGTAATGATTTGAATGGAGATAATAATTTAACTGTAACTGACGTTGCACTTTTGAGTGGATGTATTCGAAGTCAAAATGGATCCCATAACCATCAAGGTGGAACACAAAACACACATAGACATTGCGAGTTTCCGTGGAATATTTTAAATATTAATGATACGGTTAAGCTCGGAATCGGTGCAATCAATACAACAGCAAAGTATCTGGATTTGCAAATTACGAATGCCGATTGCCGTTTATTGGGACTTGATTTTACTTTAACAGGATTGCAAATTGATTCTGTTGTTTCTATCTTTTCCGGATTCGAACCATTGTTCCAATGGAATGCCTCTACGGGGCGAATTATTTTAGTGGATACCACGGAAGTTTCATTGAATAAACAAATTGTGCCCGTGAACTTCCTTCGTGTTTATTATAACACATTGAGTTCATCAACAATTTGTATTTCTCAATTGAATGCCAGTGTAAATTCAGATTATGAAGAAACCAATAAAGTGATTTATAATGGATGTATTTCTGTTACAGGAAACAGTCATTTGTATAAGAGTGGAATTTTATCGATCGTTCCAAATCCTTCGAAAGGAATTTTCAGACTTAAATCGAATTCTTTGCAAGGGCAGTTATCTAAAATTTCTATTGTAGATGTCATGGGTAAAGTCGTCATGCAAGAACAATATATTTCATTGGGAACAGATGGAATGGAATTGGATTTAAGTCATCTTCCTTCCGGAATGTATTTGTTGAATTATAAAAGCGAAGGTATCCACGTCATTGAACGATTGGTGATTGAATAGATGGAATGCTTAGTAAATAGAAATTCTTTCAGTTTTACATTGAGATCATTGTTTATGTAAATATTATAAATTATTAGTTTACGTAATATCTCAGTGGTTCTCTGTGACCTCCGTGAACTCCGTGCCTGCCTGCCGGTAGGCAGGGTAAAAAAATGAACTTTAATAGACGATGAAATTGGTCGGTACGTAATAATAGTTTAACAAGTACTGTCCCTTTAATTGGCAACAAACACATTCTTATTATTTCTTTGTCGGACCTTGGTGAACCTTTGGTAAAGGAATGTTATTTATATTGACTGGAAAAAAATTCATATTTAAATAATTAGAACGGTTACCTCTATTAGAGCCTTTTCTTTTACCACGGAGGGCACGAAGTTGGCACGGAGGAGCACGGAGAAATTCTTTATCTCAAATATTATTTGATTTAAAACACTTAGTGTACTCTGTGTAAAACTCTGTGGTCTCTGTGGTAAAGTAAAGTTTGTAATTAGACAATGAACTTGGTCAATACCCAATTAAAGTTTGACAAGAAGTGAGCCATTAATAGCCCACAATCCATCGGATCTTTTATAGTAGGAAGCTCGTATTCCTATTCCTTTTATCGCTAGATCTATTTTTCGGGATGAAAGTGGATGAATAAATAATTCTATTCCAGTGTTGATGGAAGTGAATTGAGAAAGGTCGAAGTCAGATGTGTAGAAAGAACTAGTTGCACTGTGTTTCCCTTTTTCTTTGAAATAGGTTGAAGCCGTTTGTGCGTAACCTCTTGCAAAAATGGACAAATACGTTTTTGGATTTGCCTTCCAACTGAGTTCTTCTTCAAGGGAAATTGCATGAATATCGAAATTGTCTTTGTACAATCCTATATTCTGTTTTAAAATAAATTGAGAACTGATAAAGGAATTCAATTGCACAGCCAATGGAATTTTTATTCGTTGAGATGGAAGTTTTTCAATGACGGTATTTCCATTGGTCAAATAAATTCGGTGGAAGGGTGTCGACAATAATCCTTCTTGCAAGCTCATCCCGGCAAACAAGGCAATTTGTGATCTTTTGCTGAGAAGAATAGAGTAGGAGGACATCAAATTATAGCTTTGCCTTCGGTAGTTTTTAAACCAATCGGTACTTCTTAATTCGATGGGATAAACAAGTCGAACCGGTGAATAAAAATCGGGATTAAATCTTCCCCAACGTAAATCGTCAAAAGCAGCATCTAGTGAAAGATTCCAATGACTTCCTTTGGCTGTTTCTTGCGAGTGATAATTCAATCGAACGGGAATCGATAGGTAATCCGATTCAGCAGAAACACCCGTACCCAAGGTGACGAGTGATTTGTTTTTGGTGTGAATAGATAAATTAAGATCGGCAAAAACTCTTCTGTCTATTCTTGAAGCCGAAGTAAGTACATAGTCGATTCTATCTGTTGATGCAGATGTAATCACATCTACCCCAGCTTTCCAATTCAAATCATATTTTTGAGTGAGGTAATGTTTAGCTTTTAAAGATACTGCTTGCACGTTGAGTTCTTCTGTACCTTGTCCTCCTGTAACGGCACTGTGTTTTCCATCTTGCGTATAATAACTATAGAGCGCTTCAATTTCTGTTTTGTCAATGTTTTGAAATTGATAATTACTATCCACCGTTTGTGCTTTTGCTTTTGAAATCAAGCAAAGCATCCCCACTATAATAAAAATCTTTTTCATCTTAATTGCAGCCGCAGCCTCCGCTGCTTTTATCGGAGCCTGGCATGATAGCGCCCTCACGAATCGATTGAAAATAATTTTCAAATTTCTTCATTCCATTCGCATCAAATTGCATCTTCTGATCGTTGAGATACGCTTTTTGATACGGCTTCACGACTTGACAAGCCGATACAGTCCACAACGTGAATAGTACCATCCATAGGACGATTCTATGTTGGTAAATTGCTATGGATATTGTTTTTTTCATCGAGGATGAAATACCAAGTTTGTGGAAGTTGTTGTATAAAATGTTTACCTTCATCAACGCCCATTACATTAACTGCAGTAGCTAGTGCATCGCTCAATTCGGCAGAGGGACTAAAGACCGTTACGCTGCGAATTCCATGAACGGGCATTCCGGTTTTAGGATGTAAAGTATGACTGTATCTTTTTCCATCGCAAACAAAATATTGCTCGTAGTCGCCGGATGTTGCTACGGCTACCGAGGGCATTTGAAGTTTATAGAGTAATTGAGTGCGATCGGTATTGGAAATTCCTGTCGACCAACACCGCCCATCGGCACGTTTTCCTAAAACACTAATATCGCCACTGGCATTAATTACGCCTCCTGTTACACCCATCTGCTTCCAAAGAAATTGGACTTTATCAGCAGCATAACCTTTACCTATGGCAGCAAAACTAATTTTCATTTCTTTTTTTAGAAGACAAATTCGATTGTTGTCTAATATCAATATATTATTAAATCCAGTTTTTTGAAGTGCGCAGTGAATATCGTCTGAAGAAGGTAACTTCTCTTCCGTTCTTTTAAATGAATACAATTTTTTAAGAGGAGCCATGCTCACATCAAATGCGCCTTGACTGATCGAATATAATTTTTGACATCGTTGTAAAAGTTGATGTACTTCCGAATCAATCGAGAGAATTTCATTCGCAGGAAATGAATTGATGCGTGAAGTTTCGGAAGTGGGTTTGAATTCAGTTAGTAACTCTTCTATTCTTTTTATTTCATCCATCCCAACTTTCAAAAAAACATCAGCCTCACTTGAATCATTCGCAACTACAATGAATTCGAATTCCGATCCCATTAATTTACATTGCAATTTAAACTCATTCATAGCCTTGCAAAATATGTTGAATAGAAGCAATTAACTCTTTTGCCGTTTGATCGTGAAATGGAATTTGTGTTGGCAATCCATCTTTGACTACTACAATAAAAGGAAATACACCCTTAGCATTATAAAGTTCTGCTAATTTTTCATTTCGAAAAATTACATCGGCACTTAATTTTTTCTTTTGAGGAAAATCAGCGTGAACGAAAGTAATGGAGTTGGTAGTGTATTGAATAAATAGCGAATCGTTCAAAATACTTTTTTCCAATCGCATACAAGGTAGGCACCAATCGGAACCGGTGAAAATGAGAAGTGTATCTTTTCTAATGTCTCCTACATTCGAAGTAGGTGTTGTGAATCCATTTGAAAAAGATAATAGAAATAGAACGAAGGAAATTCCAATGCTCAATAATAACTTTTTCATTTTAGAAGTAATCATCCTATCTAATTTAGAAATTGTGGCAGCCGTAAAAATTTCTAGAAGATATTTTATTTCAATCGCTCTCGAATATCTAAACGATGCTTACGAGCGGTATCAGTAGCAATATCATATCCAGCATCCATATGACGAATTACGCCCATAGCCGGATCGTTATGTAAAACTCTTTTCAAGCGTCGAGCTGCATCATCGGTGCCATCAGCAACAATCACCATTCCAGAGTGAATGGAATAACCCATTCCTACGCCGCCGCCGTGATGTAAACTCACCCAACTTGCACCCCCTGCTGTATTGATTAGCGCATTTAAGATAGGCCAATCTGCTACAGCATCTGATCCATCTAACATGGCTTCGGTTTCACGGTTAGGGCTCGCCACCGAACCTGTATCTAAATGATCGCGACCAATAACAATAGGAGCTTTCACCTTTCCAGTTTTTACCAATTCGTTAAATAGCAATCCCGCTTTTTCTCTGTCTCCTTGGCCAATCCAACAAATACGTGCAGGTAAACCTTGGAATGCAATACGCTCTTGCGCCATTTTAATCCAGCGATGCAGGCCTACGTCATTTGGAAATAGTTTTAGGATAGCCTCATCCGTTACACGAATATCTTCCGGATCTCCACTCAAAGCAGCCCATCTAAAGGGGCCTTTTCCCTCGCAAAACAAGGGGCGAATGTAAGCAGGTACAAATCCTGGAAAATCAAAAGCATTTTTCACGCCACGCTCTAAAGCACGTCCACGTAAATTATTACCATAATCGAATGTGATGCTACCTAGTTTTTGTAATTCAATCATCAGCAACACATGTTCTGACATCGAATCATAAGCCATATCCACCAAATGTTCTGGATTTTTTTCTCTCAACACATTGGCTTCTTCGTTGGAAATTCCTTCGGGCAAATAACCTACTAAGGGATCATGTGCTGATGTTTGATCGGTTAAAACATCTGGAATAATATTTCTTTCTTTTAATCTTTTTAATAATTGAACTGCAGTACAAATGACACCAATGGATTTATTCTCACCGTTCTTTTTGAACTCAAGCGCTTGGTCGATGGCTTTGTCAATATCACGTTCTATAAAATCGAGGTAGCGAGTTTCAACACGTTTTTGTGCGCGCCATTCTTCCACTTCTGCTGCTAAACAAACACCGTCAGCCATCGTAATGGCTAATGGTTGAGCGCCGCCCATTCCGCCTAGACCAGCAGTAACACAGAGTCTGCCTTTTAACGAGCCACCAAAATGTTTATCAGCAACAGCATTAAAAGTTTCATAGGTTCCTTGTACAATGCCTTGTGATCCGATATAAATCCATGAACCAGCCGTCATTTGTCCGTACATCATCAATCCTTTTTTCTCTAATTCATCAAAAACTTCCCAAGTTGCCCATTTTGGAACGAGTTGAGAATTACTAATAATTACGCGAGGGGCATCTTTATGCGTTGGTAAAATAGCTACAGGTTTTCCACTTTGAACAACAAGTGTCTCATCATCATTGAGGTCTTTCAACGCTTTTATAATGAGGTGAAAAGATTCTACATTACGAGCCGCCTTTCCTCTTCCGCCATATACAATTAAATCTTCTGGTCGTTCAGCTACCTCTGGATCCAAATTATTGCATAGCATTCGCAGTGCCGCCTCTTGTACCCAACCTTTACAGCTTATGGTGGTGCCCGTGGGTGTTATTGAAGTAGATAAATCAAGTTTAGTAGCTGTATCTTGCATTTTGGTCTTTTAAGAAAAGCAAAATTACAATTTTATAGCGCTAAAAAATCAATAAATGCTTGGTGAAATGTCAAGATGTTGATAATCAAAAAATGAAGTTCAGAAACGGAACTTAATCTTTCTGTTTTTCCTCAGGAAGGTTTCTTTTTTCCTTCCACGGACAATGTTTACACCCACTTTGGCAGCAAAATCCTCTTTTTAGATGGTATTTTTCTGTGAAAACAATAAAACCCTCCTCGGTAAGGTAATAATCTTCTTTGTCGAATTTGTCAGTGAAGGCCATGTAGTAATTAAGTACTATGAAGGTTGAATCTGTTAAAATTGATTCTGCACGAAATTATTAAAAATCATTCAAAAAATTGTTCATATCCATGTGGATGAAAAATTCGATGAATTTAATTTCATCGGTTCGAAAGAAGTTACTTTTGTCGCATATATAATTAGATCATGAAAAAATTTCTTAGAGCAACCGTAATGTCAATCTGTTTAATCGGAATGTTGATGCAAACAGGCTGTTACGGATCATTTGAATTAACAAAAAAGGTATATGAGTGGAATGGATCCATTGAGGATAAATTTGTTCGTTCAATCGTATTTTTTGCATTATGTGTTATTCCTGTTTATCCTTTAGCAGCATTTGTAGATGCTGTATTTTTAAACTTGATCGAGTTTTGGTCAGGAAGCAATCCCATCAGCATGAAAGAAGGAGAGCACGAAGAACAAATTGTTTATTTCAAAGGAAGAACTTATAAAATCGAAGCAATAAAGAATCGATTTATCATCACCGATTTAAGCAAGAAGAATGCTAAGCCAACTGTGAAATTTGTTTTTACTCCTGAAAATTTAACCTGGAATGTTGAAAAAGATCAGCAGCTTATTGCCATATCTCGTTTAGAAAAGGACGCGGACGGAAATGTTTGTGTGCGGATATTTGGAGAAGAAGGAGTATCCAATATCACTGCTTTGCCGGAAGAGAATATTGAATGGAACACTTTTGCACGTAGCCTTCATCTTGATTTAGAATCGACCGCTCAGCGTTAAAATTTTGCTTCGCTCATTCCATTTAGAAGATTATTTTATTCCTAAAAGTGTTCCTATCGATCTTCGGTGGGTAGATGTGAACGGCGAACGGCGTCAAATTTCAATTTTGCGGCTCGATTCCATTCATCCAATTACCGGGGGAAATAAATCTTTTAAACTGGTGGAGAATATCAAATATTATTTTGAAAATAAATTTGATGGAATAGCAAGTGTAGGTGGTCAATTCTCCAATCATATTGCAGCATTAGCTCAAGCAGGAAGAGATCTTTCAATTCCTACTGTTGGTTTCATTCGTGGTGAGCCACTTGTGGAGCCCTCTCATACCATCAAAAGAGCAAAGGAAAATGGGATGGAAATTATGTATATTTCCAGGGAAAAGTATAGGGAAATTCGGAAAGCGGAACATCCATGTGGTGATTTCCCGAAGTTTCAAAACTTCATGTATATTCCGGAGGGTGGAAATAACGAACTAGGGGAGGAGGGATGTAAACATATAGCTCAATTTATCCCTTCAGCATACACCCATATTTTATTAGCTGTCGGTACGGGCGCAACACTTAAAGGACTTTCTTATCAAGTTGAAAAACATCAAAAAATTGTTGGTGTTAAAGTATTAGAAGCTCGTCAAGAGGAAAATATTTTTCAGAAAAGGGATACGAATGTCAGTGATTTTATGACCTTAAATGCAGACTTTACCTTTGGTGGTTATGCGAAAAAAAGTGCTATTTTGGATGATTTTGTAGGGAAGTGGAACGAAAGTCAAAATATTGCGATTGAGCCCATCTACACGGGTCGATTGTTTTTCGCGGCTCACCAACTATTGCTTCAGAATTATTTTCCAACTACTGCTAAAATCATACTCATTCATAGCGGAGGATTGCAATATTTCGATCATTAACATTTTGATGTTAATAGCTCAGAATAGCGGAAGAATAATTAGCAATCAATCTCGTTACCTTTGTAAGGTGAAAAAAATAATCTTATTTAGTCTAGTTAGTTTCTTTCTTTCCTTAGTGGTAAGAGTTGAGGCGCAACCTAATTTACGGAATGATACTGGTCGAATTACTCCGGAAATGTATATTGAAATGTTTAAAGACGCTGCTATTGCTGATATGATGAAGACTGGCGTTCCTTCCAGTATTACGCTCGCACAAGGGATGTACGAATCTGATTATGGAAATAGTCCATTGGCAAAAGGTGCGAATAATCATTTTGGAATTAAATGTCATAAAGAGTGGAGTGGAGATACTTACCATAAAGATGATGATGCTCCGAATGAGTGTTTTCGCAAGTATGAAAATGTAACCCAATCTTACGATGATCATAGTGACTTTTTGCGTAGCCGCGAACGGTACCATTCCTTGTTTGAATTGGAAATTACAGATTATAAAGGGTGGTCGCATGGGTTGAAAAAAGCAGGTTATGCAACGAACCCAATTTATGCAAGTAAAATAATTGGACTCATCGAAAAATATAATTTGCATGAGTTCGACGCTCAAGGAATCAAAATTCCTGTCACTGCCGAAAAAGTGGAAAATTCACCTAAGCCAACTCCTAAAAAAGCGGAAATCAAAACCGTAAAATCGAATACGGAACAGAAAACTTCTTCAACAAATTCAAATGCGGTGAATGGCGTCCCTTTTGTCTACGCCCGTGAGGGCGACACCTGGACAAAAATTTCGAGTGATCACAACATTGAACTTTGGCAAGTATTAGAATTTAATGATGCTGATAAAAATGATATTTTAAAAGTGGGCAATAAAGTTTTTATTAAGGCTAAAAAGAATAAATCCACAACATTTACACATGTCGTTCAAGAGGGAGAAACCATGCACGATATCGCTCAACAATATGGTGTAAAGCTTTCAAAATTGTATAAAATGAATCAGCTTCAGCCTGGAGTAAATGTGACTGTGGGAACTAAAGTATATTTGAAAAGAGCCATGTTATTTGGTAAAGTATTATGAAATAACAAACTCCAGTTTCCTTTTTTTGACTAGCAAAACACATTTTTTAGAATAAGAGAACTTTGTTAGATTGTTTCTTAAAATCTTGAAAATCAATTACTTTTGTTGGTAATTTTCAACATATTGTAATTGTATTTGTACTGCTAATAAATATTTCCTATCATTGAGAAGTCATAGGGAAAGTCCTTTTGACCCTTAAAATACCATTGCTTACCAAACAGATGATGTTTTTTTGTTAGGGTATATTAGCTTTACTTCTTAAAATATATTAAAACTGTAAAACGCCCTTGAGTACTATCGCTCGGACATTGGTCATCTTATTGTGTTTAATGAGCTCATTGCCTTCAAAGGCAATAACTTATTATGCTAATATTACTGGAAGTTGGAATGCTTTAACAACTTGGACAACAGTCGGCTGTGGATCATTTATTAATCCCCTAATACTTCCTGGCCCAGCCGACGATGTCGTTATATGCGGAAATGCTGACGTAACCTGTAATATTAACACAACGGTAAATAGTATTACTATATCCGGAAGTTGTAAATTGATTAATGCCAGTTTATCCGCTACTAATCGCTCAGTGACTATAGTTAGTAGCTTGAACATTTTATCGGGAGGAAGTTTGGTTCAACAAAGTATATTAAATCCGACGACCACCTTATTTGCCGGAGTTGAATTTTTTGATCCTGCAAGTAGTTTTACGGTAACTAATTGGTTTTCGACGGCACTTCCTCTTGTCAGTAATGTATCTTCAAATTTTGGAAATGTATCCTTAAATTATAATACAGGTGCTTCTTGGTGGAACAATCAAGGTTTGGGTGTAACTCGAATAATTCAAGGTAATCTTTCGGTAGGAACGAATTGCCAAACATTTCTTGACAATTCAATAAGTGCTGTCAATATTAATATTGGCGGAAGTATGCAGGTTGATGGAAAGTTAAGAATTAAGGAATCGAATTCCGGAAGCGTAACTTTTAATGTAGTAGGAAATGGTTTGCTCAATGCAACTGGCCGATTCTCCGGAATCGTAAATGGGTCTAATAATTTCACATTTAGTATAAATGATTTAACAACAGTATCCGGAAGTGTTTTTAATGGTATACAAGATGGAATCGGAAATGCAACAATAAATGTAAATGGAGTATTTACCTCTGGAGGAGATTTCTATGGAATCAATGCACCTGGTATTTTGAATAATGGAGTGCCTGCTATAACTATAAAATCACTTTCTTATGCGAATGGAACTTTTATGGCAGCGAATGCTCATAATATTAATGGTCTCGCAACAGTAAATATTCTGGAACACGCTACAGTGAGCTTCACGGCAGCGTCAAATAAAATTAATTTATTGGGATTAGCATCGTTGAGCGGAATTAAGACAACCACTCGTTTACAATTTACCGTAGGAGGAAATCTGACTGTTTCTGGAGTTTCCACTTGTGAATTTAAAACATCTGAATCGGCTGGTGAAGAGACGACAGTGGTGAATGGTACGTATACTTCTACATCTGCTAAAACCATTTTTAATGGAAGTTTGGATGAAACGAATGGTCATAAAGTTAATATTACGCTAGGTGGATTGTTAATGAGTGGAGGTTCGGTTTGGTTTAGTGAAAATGCATCGGACTCAACTTTTTTAACAGTGAATGGAACGGTACAATTGTCAGGAGGGGTTGCGATTCTGAAATCTTCCACAGGTAGAGCATTGTTTACC
>JBJXGU010000032.1:0-9840 GCA_046160245.1 Bacteroidia bacterium | reverse complement strand
GTATTGGGTCGGAGCGTAAGACAGGAAACTCTTCGGAACGTAGTTTCTTCTTGTATTCCACCACTATCGGTGATTACAAATTTACATTCAGAAGTAAGGCGTTGAAAGGCAAAGTAATCCAAAGGCTCTGTTAGGATGAGTCGTTTGTTGTTTTTTACACGTTCAAGAAGCCCAAAATGTTCAATCTTACTTAATGTTCTTGGATGTATAGGGAATACTAAATCGTATTTCTGAGTAATGTATTCGATAATATCAATGAGTTTCTCTAAGCCATCCTGATGGTCAACCGTGGCAGGTCGATGCATGGTCATGAGTACATACTCTTTCGGAGTCAGGTTATATTGTTCTAATACTCCACTTTGTTGGATTTTATCTTCAAAACCAACGAGTGTATCGATCATGGTATTTCCAACAAAGTGTATTTTGTGTTTGGGTTTGCCCTCTTTCAATAAGTTGTCAATTCCACTTTGCTCAGTAACAAAAAAGTAATCACTAATTTCATCTGTTAATAATCGATTTATTTCTTCAGGCATCCCTCTGTCTGAACTGCGAAGTCCGCTTTCTAAATGTGCTACTTTGCGTCCTGTTTTGTAGGCAGTAAATGCTGCCGCAAAAGTTGAATTCACATCACCAACCACTACTACTAAAGCCGGATCAAAATCATTGATCACCGATTCAATACGAATCATAATTTCAGCCATTTGTTTGTTCGCAGTATCGGGAGGAATATTTAAAAAGAAATCGGGCTCCAATTCAAATTGACGAAAAAACACGTCCGCCATTTTATCGTCGTAGTGTTGTCCGGTATGAACAATCTTAATATCAAAAGGACTACCCATTTCTTCATTTACTTTTTTGAATCGAGTAATCTTGATAAAGTTCGGTCGAGTACCAACAACAATGAGAATTTTATTATTCATGTTCTTCAATTTTTACTTTCCTTTTTTAGATAAAATGATTCCATCTTTAATCAAATCCTCAATCAGCATATTATTAAACCGGACCGTACCAATTTGATTTAAATGAGTGGGATCTGAATAAAATTTAATACTTCCCATTTCTTTGTAATTGGTGTAGTCGTAATAGGGTACTTTATATTTGTTCAATAGAGGATTCACATCTGCTAAAAATTTATCATGTTCCCTCATTGGGTAAAGTTCGGGAACAGGATGTGAAACTGCCACAATATTAATTCCTTCTTTACGGCAATATTCGAGTAAAAGGTTCAAATATCTTTTTTGACTTGGAACAGCTGTGTATTTCCAATTCATTTTAGTTATATCTTTTTTACTAGGATCCAAATGTTTGTGTACGTTTAAATATCCATTTCGATAATTATTGGTATCAGTGTTTAGTGGATCTAAAGTTTTGTTGAAATAGCGCAATGTAATCATGTTGAGTGCTCTTATGTCACCAGAAGCAAATGCAATTGCAAGAGCTGTTTTATCATCGTCAACATTCTGTATAACGTCCGATTTTGATTCAATGTCATTATTTGCAAAAACTTTGTCAAATAAATCTAAAACCAGTAATTTGCAATTATCTTTAGAAATATGTGTTTTTATAATTTGATAGGAGCACATCATGTGCTGATTACTTGAACCTAAATTGTACGTTTCCAATTCATGAGAGGAGAAAACGAGTGGATCATATCCTCTATAGGCATGTGAGGAACCTAAAATAACTACATCCCATTTTTTTGTTTTATCAAATTGATGAAATTTAAGATGTGTTCCTCCCCCTTCCCATACATTACCTTGGGTAGCACGGTAGATAAATGGAATACCTCCCGGCTGAAAGAAAAATAAAGTAGCAAACAGGAGTAAGTACACCACGAAGAACGAAGCGATGAATAGAAGCCCTTTTATAAGTATTTTTTTCATCTCTTAGAATTGAAAGTAGATAAAGGATACTTCGCCAAAGAATCCAAATAAGAGGATGGAAGCGACCATAAAGGAATATAGCGCGTATTTCATATAGGGTTTATGCAAGATAATTCTCCCCTTGATGATTTTATCGACGAACGGATCAATAACGTAAAATATTCCCATCAGCAGCATGATGAAAAGTGTTCTGCTGAAATTTTTTGGATTATCTGCAAGTGCACTGATTGAATCAATGAAAGTTTGAATTGAATATTCGCCAAATCCAATTTTATGAATGATGGTTGTCGCGTCTTGTATACTATTTGCTCTGAAAAAAATCCAAGCGAAACAGACCAATTGTAATGTAATAAATACATTTAATCCATGAAGTAGTTTATTGTTTTTTAAAAATTTTATGTTCCTCTTTTCAAAAAAATCATCTTTCACAATGGCAAACATCAAAAAAACGCCATGCATCGCTCCCCATACCACATAGGTCCAGTTGGCTCCATGCCAAATTCCACTAATTAGAAAAACCAAAAACAAATTGAGCATCCATCTTGACTTCCCTACGCGATTTCCCCCAAGTGGAATATAAAGATAATCACGAAACCATGAGCTTAACGAAATATGCCATCGACTCCAAAATTCTTTTATACTCGCAGATAAATACGGTGTTCTGAAATTTTCCATCAAATCATAACCCATTACACGAGCAGCACCAATGGCCATATCGCTATAGCCCGAAAAATCACAGTAAATTTGAAACGCAAAAAAGTAGGAGGTAAGCAATAATGTCATTCCAGTATGTTCTTCCGGATTCGTATAGGCAATATTTACTAAGCCGGCTAAGTTATCGGCAATGACTACTTTTTTAAATAATCCCCAGATCATCATTTGTAAACCACTACTAAATCGCTGGTAATCGAAGCTTTGTTTTTGATGAAATTGATGTAATATATTTTGTGGTCGCTCAATAGGTCCTGCAACCAATTGAGGATAGAACATTACATAAAGTGCGTAAATCCCAAAATGTTTCTCTGCTTTGTGTCGTCCATAATACACTTCAAAAGTGTAACTCATGGCTTGAAAAGTGTGAAAGGATAATCCGATAGGTAATGCAATTCCTAAATATCGAAGTGCTGTTGCTTTATCAAATAACTCAATAGAAGCTTCATTGATATTATCTAAAAAGAAATTGTAATATTTAAAAACGGCAAGGACACCAATGTTCGCAATTAAACTGCAAATCAAATATATTTTTTTCCTTTTCGGATCAACAGTTTTTTCTAGATAAATTCCAGCAAAGTAGTCAATGATGATGGTGCCAAATAATATTAATATATATACAGGAATAAAGTACATATAAAAAAAGCAACTTGCGGTTAATAGTAGCGACCATCTAAAACGATGGGGCATTACGAAAAATAGAATCGTAACAATCGGAAAGAATAACAGAAATTCGAATGAATTAAATAACATAACTTTTATTACCCTTTTCTACGAAAAAAATGTGAAATTGGTTGTGTTTTTTAAGCTTGTAAATTAAAATCTAACTGATGAAATCTTTAATTATACTACTTTTTCTAACAGTTCATGATATTTATAAACTCCTGATATTTTACCTTCAGTTAGCTCATAAATTCGATTGCAGTTTTTTAGCGTAGTTACTCGATGTGCTATAATAAATATTGTTTTGTTAACTTCGGATAATGAGTCTATTGCCTCACTTACTTCTTGTTCTGTTTGGTTGTCCAAAGCAGAAGTGGCCTCGTCAAATATTAAAATTTCTGCATTGCGATATAAGGAACGTGCAATGCTAATTCTTTGTTTTTGTCCACCCGATAATCGCGATCCGCGCTCCCCAATGATCGTTTGTAGTCCATTCGGTAATGAGTTAACTAAGTCTTCTAGTGAAGCCTGCTTGATGGCTTGTTTTAAACGAAAAGGGTCTGGATTTTCATCTCCAAAGGTGATATTGTCACTTATTGAAGCATCCATTAAGAAGATATCTTGCTTAACATAACCTAATAAATTTCTCCACGACTGCTGGTTGTTGGCTTCAATCTTTACTTGATCAATATAGATTCCACCTTTTTGTTCGTTGTAAAACCGAAGTAAAATATTCATCAAAGTGGTTTTCCCAGAACCCGATACGCCAACAATCCCAATTTTTTCTCCGCGTTTTACGGTCATGGAAATGTCTTTTAACATATCATTTTGTTCATTCGGGAAACGAAAAAATAAATTTTTAATCTCAATAACATTTTCAAAGGCCATTTTGCTATCATCTTGGTTGGAAATAATTTCATGCGAAAGTTCAGGGTAGATGGAAATATTTTGCATGGCAGTCATGTTTTTTCGGATGTACATGAAGGAGGAAATGATCCTGTTCAATGACGGCATTAATCGATAGGCCGCCGCTGCAAATAAACTGATCATTAAAATAGCTTTTTCACTATTGTCTGTAAGGAATATGGCATAAATAAATATGAGAACCACCCCTAACAAAGCAACCAATTCATTAGCGCGAAGTGGAATTAAATTGGGTAGATGAGCAGCCATATTTAATTGATGATATTTCTTTTGAGTCTTTAGAAATTCATCTCGGTAATGTGTTTCTTTATTTGCAAGTTTAATATCAGCATAACCCCCGATGGTTTGAGTGAGCCCCCCCAGGGATATTGGAAATAGTCGATTCATTTCTTCTCCAATGCTTGTTATTCTACTTCTCAAAAGTGCATATATTAACCAGGTGGATGGTCCTATAATAACCGCTATAAACATGAAAAGCTTGATGTCATACCAGGCGATTCCAACTACAATTAGTAATAGAATGGAGAATTCTGAAATTAACATAATAGTAGGCATCACCACCCAAGTCACATAGGATAATGGATTGTTCAAAATGTGATGTGTAATAACACTGCTTTTCATTCCTGTGAATTGATGATATTCAAGGTTGAAGTATTTATTGAATTGCTTGCGTGTGATTTTGTACGCAAGCGTTGCTGTAAATCGAGTTTCTAAATAATTCACAAAGATTCCATAAACACTTTTTAATATGAAAAAACCAAGTACACTTAAAATCATGAAAAGAAGGAAATGTTTATCCGAATTAAAATCTAGGAATTGGTAGAGGGCACTGAGATATTCATTGGAATGGATGATTTTTGCATCTGTAACCAATTTAATAAGTGGGAGTATGGAAGCAATACCAAAAACATCAAGAATCGCAGAGGAAAAAATTAAAACGATCAGGATCGCCGCTTTTTTCCTCATCGGACCATCCAAATGCATTTTAAAACTTTTTATGACGAGCGGAATGGCATTCTTTTCATCCGCGACTTGGTCGTCACCTTCTTGATTGTCTAAGTTATCTTCTAAATTCGAACTCATGTTTTTTCTTTAAAAATTAAGCATAGTAACCACCACCATACCCTGCAGGAATATTTTTTGTGTTTACATTGTTTAAAATAAAACTTAAATGTTTGATCTGATTTTTCTCTACAATCTGATGAGCGATGTCGATAAAATCACGCTTGGTATATCCTGCTTTTACAACGTATAAATTTAAGTCAGCATGTTTCATAAACACTAATGCATCTGAGAGTAATCCAACTGGCGGAGTGTCAATGATGATGTATTCATAATGTAATCGCAACTCTTCAATCAGTTGTTCCATCATCGGATCTACAATCAATTCAGAAGCATTGGGTGTACGGGGTCCAGTAAGTATAACTTGTAAATTGTCGATGGGAGTATCTTTTATGATTTGATTCATATTGGCCTTCCCAACAACATAAGAAGTGACCCCAATATCATTTTGTAAGTTGAATGCATTCGCTTGCTTCGGTTTGTGTAAATCAAGATCTACTAATATTACTTTTCTCCTTGCCTTAGCTAAGGTGATGGCTACATTTACAGCGCAAAAAGTTTTTCCTTCACTGGCCACTGAAGAAGTTACCAATAAAACTTTATTCTTGACTTTAGGTGCAAAATAACTGAGATTAGTCCGTATCACCCTAAAGGCCTCCGCTACTTGCGATTGCGGGAATTTGTCTACAACTAAATATTCATTTTCTGCTTCTTTAGTAGATCCTATTACACCTATAATAGGTAGCTTGGTGATGTCTTTTAGTTCATCTTTTGTATTAATAAAATTGTAAAACATGCTCTTGATAAAAATGACAAGCATAGATAACGCTAAACCAATACCAAATCCTACTGCTAAGGTTTGTACTAAAACCGGGCGAACCGATCCGTTACTATAAGCAGGTTCTAATACCACTTTGTCAGCTACAATTCCTGCTTTTGCAATTACAGTTTGTGCTCGGGTCTCTAAAAGAAATTCATAAATCTTCGCATAGATCTCAACATTCCTGCTGATATTTACAATGCCTCGTTGTGTCGTTGGCATTTGTCGCATGGTAGATTGATACTGGTTCAATTGCCCACTAATGCTATTGATATCATTCGTCAATTTTTTACGGACGTTCAATACGATTCCCATAATATTTTGACGGAGAATATTGATTTGCTCATCGGTTTGCTTTACCAACGGACTACTTGCCGTGCTACTAAATAACAAGTTTGTTTTTTTCTGTTGTAATGCAAAAAGCTCATTAAATGCACTGGATAAAGATGGATCATTTTGCTCTGCCAAAATTGCCGGCGAAATGGCCATATCAGCATCGTTAGAAGTAAGGTATTCGTAAAGCATGTCGATCGACTTTAGCTTAATTCCAATTCTATCTTTCTCCGACTCAAACTCTACTACACGCTGGAATAATACACTTTGCTCACTTCCTAAATTGAAAGTTGTTTTTTCTCTTTGAAATTGTTCTAGATTACTTTCTACACCATTCAGTTGTCCTTCCACCTCGTTCAATTGTCCATCAATGAACTGAAGTGTATTATCGTTAACCTTTTTACTGAGAGAGATACTATTTTCAATGTAGATCTCCATCATCGTATTCAAAAAGTCAATTGCTTTTTCTGTAACCTCATCTTCAACAGAAATAGTGATCACAGAAGCCTCCTGCACAGGCTCAATTTTCAATAGTGATTTGTACTTCTTGATCAAATTAGCATGATTGTGAAATCTGAATTGATACGCAACCTCTCCAATCTTTGGATTCTTACTAATGATGGTTGAGTCGGGCATCACTAAAAATGAAAATTTAGAGGTAATGACAGGATCTCCAAAATCAGATTCTCCCCCTTTTGTATAGCTCTCAGTTACTATATCCCAACGAAAACGATTTTTATTTAAAATTTTAAGTGAGATAGGTACTTCATATAAAGAAGCATCAATCATTTTTCCAGTTACTTCAAAGGGAGTGCCTTTATAAACTTCACCGGTCTTTATTCTACCTTCAATATAATAGGAGATGTCTAATCCAAGTTTTTTGATCGTCTCATCAATAAAGCGAGTCGATTGTAATACCATGATCTCATTGGTCACCTCTTCACTCTCTGGAATAACAGGCAACGACTCACTTAAAGCATCTTTAAAAGGATCTTTCGGTGGCTTAATTAAAATTTGAGTGGTAGCACCATAAAATTTAGTGGCTTTGTATAAGTAAAAAATAGCCCCAGAGATCCCAAGTCCTAAAAACAAAACAAACCACATCCAGTTTTTTCCAATCGTGGATAGCGTTCGTTTTAGGTCTTTTTGGTCGATGAGACTGTTGCTTCCAATCAGTTTGTTTTCCATAATGATATAATAAATGTGAAATATTTATTCCGTTTTTGTACGTCAATAGAGCTAATTAGGTTCTTTAAAATCGCTGGAACACCTAAAATTCTTTTGTGAATTCAATTCTATTTGAATTAATAATCAAGGCCAATAGCTTTTCGTTTAATGCCGATATATCTAGGTTTAAGTTCACTTCGGTAAACTAGCCGAAGCAACAGGATTAATCTATTAGACTATTTCATCTTAAAGAATCGATCTAACGTCACAAAATTAGGATTATTCTCTATCATTAGTCTTCAATATTCATTTGCCTATTAAAATAAGAGGTACTAGAGGGCAAAAAAGATCATTTAAGTAATTTGAATTTTCTATAGCCCCTTGCCTTCCTTGTCCTCGCCTATGGAGAGGATGGAGAGGGTCGCGATGCCTCGCGAGGGGAGAGGCTAAGTCATTAATATGGCAATATTCTGTTTTCATTGCGAGTATTTAGTATTTCTTGATTTAACTTATTTTAAAGCAAACATACGAGTCTCTTTTACTTTATTTAGGGATGTTTATAATCAAAATTGGGTAAAAAGGAATCGTATTAATGGCTATAAGTGCTACTTTTACGCTCTGTAACATACTTTGCTTTATTTGCGTTAGAAGCTATACAAATCATGTCTTTTTTTCTGCAAATAATAAGGAAATTGAATATTAATATTTGATTGATAACTGTTTACGTTTGAGAAAGGGAGATGATTAAAATCCGTTGCCAAAATTTAATATTTATTTAATTCATTCAATATTTTCAAAAACCATGAAAAAAGCACTGATAACAGGAATTACAGGACAAGATGGCGCCTATTTAGCAGAACTTTTACTCGAAAAGGGGTATGAAGTTCACGGGATAAAACGTCGAAGTTCTATGTTTAATACGCAAAGAGTAGATCATCTTTACGAAGATCCACATGAAAAAGGCATTCGTTTTAAACTGCATTATGGAGATTTAACCGATTCTGTCAATATCATTCAAATCATCAATGAGGTGCAGCCTGATGAAATTTATAACTTGGGCGCAATGTCCCATGTGCATGTCAGTTTCGAAATGCCCGAATACACGGCAAATGCAGATGGATTAGGCGCATTGAGAATTTTGGAGGCAGTAAGAATGCTAAACATGACAGATCGTTGTCGTATTTATCAAGCTTCAACTTCTGAGCTTTATGGTTTGGTTCAGGAAATTCCGCAAAGAGAAACAACTCCTTTTTATCCTAGGTCGCCCTATGCCGTTGCTAAACTATATGCCTATTGGATTTTTGTGAATTATCGTGAGTCTTATAATATGTATGCCGTAAATGGAATTTTGTTTAATCATGAATCGCCTTTACGTGGAGAAACTTTCGTAACCCGTAAAATAACAAGAGCCGTTGCGCGAATTGCCCTCGGACTTCAAGATAAAGTTTTCATGGGAAACCTTGATGCCAAACGTGATTGGGGTCATGCGAAAGATTATGTAGAAGCTATGTATTTGATGTTGCAACAAGACAAGCCAGAAGATTATGTCATCGCAACCGGAATTACAACTTCAGTTCGTGATTTTATTGAGATGGCGTTTCGTGAATTGGGAATCGAACTCGAATGGTCGGGTAAGGATGAAAATGAAATCGCTAAAGTGAAATCTATTACTCAAACAGAATATGCCGTAAAACCAGGACAGGAAGTGGTCAATATTGATAAACGATACTATCGTCCTGCCGAAGTTGAATTGTTAATTGGGGATCCAACAAAAGCTAAAACGCAATTAAATTGGAGGCCTAAATACGATCTTCCAATGATTGTTAAAGAAATGGTAGCCGCAGATTTGGAGATCTTCAAACGCGATCGTTATTTAAAAGATGGCGGACATACCGTGATGAATTACCACGAGTAAACAATTTGAAAATTTTCAAATTTGAAGATTTGAAAATGAGAGGTGGCTATGTTTCGTTATAAAAGATACAAATAAATTTGATCCTGCCTGAAGCAGACCTGGGTTAGATTTCACGATGAAAGTGTTGGAAATGGGTTATAACTTAGCTTCGCGATGAAAATGATCTAGCTCAACATCACGACTTAAGTTTCACAACAAACTCATCACTCCAATAGGGTGACTATAGATCATCCAATCATTTATAAACATGTATTTGAATTGAGCATTTTCATCGCGAGGCTTCGAGATATCTCATCTTCAAATTTTCAAATTATTACACCTTCAAATTAAAAAGTTTGGTTTAAGGAAAAAAATTAAAGATT
>JBJXGU010000031.1:0-5581 GCA_046160245.1 Bacteroidia bacterium | reverse complement strand
TGGTGACATTTCATTGCCTAGTTTTAATATCATTTTTCAAATGGATTCATCGCTAAATTTCGATTCAAGTCATCCCAAATTCGAACAATTTTTTAATGATGGCGATTTTTTTTCAATATCTTCGTATTGTACTTTGAATAATCACGATTATTATTTCTGCACAAGCATAGATTCAATTTTAAATCAAGGTGCAATTTGCCATTCTATTTATAAATGTGATTCCAACTTTCTACCTGTTGATGGGAAAAAATATTCTTTCGATGGAGAGTTGTATAATAATTACGGTGGGCGCCATTTAATGGCCACTAAATCCAACAATTTAATTGCTTCGGGAAGTCGAGGATTTATAAATAACACAAGTTCATATAATACAGTACCCATCATTTTTAGTGTCGACACTAACTTAAATATTATCAACTCAAAAGTTTTGTATGGTTTTTTGGGTGCTGCTGAATTTGTAGTGGAGGCTGACAGTGGTCGTTTTTATGCAGGATTGAATTTGACAACCGTTGGTTCATGCATCATGTCGTTTCGTGAAAATGGACAAGTTGATTGGATTAAATCTTACATCCGTCCTCGAGGATGGATGCACGAAGGGCTAATGCTGAATGGTAGTTTATATGTAGTAGGCTTTACTGATAGCCTTAATATTTCACTGGGTGGTTCTTTTCCTGGATGGTTCGACCCTGCTATGTATTTAATGAAGCTCGATACTTCAGGAGCGGTAGTGTGGTGCAAAACCTATGATACGCCCGTTGGAAAAGGAGTGGCGATTTATTCAGCAAGCTTGCGATTAACGCACGATCAACAATTGTTAATGACTTGTATGGGTGCTGCACAAAACAATGATGCCACTTTACTTGTTAAAACAGACCTCAATGGTGATACGCTTTGGACAAGGTTTATGGGATATCCACCTACATGGTCATGTTATCCAAAAACAGCCGTACTTAAAAATGGAGATTTATTATTAAAAGGATATTATTTAGGCGGAATATGGCAGTACCTTGCGTATTTGTACCGCTTACCACCTGATGGCATTTCATCATGCCACCAAATGCAGGGAATAGTATTAACGGGTAGCTTGCCCGTAACAGATAGTTTAGTGACCATGACAGAGGTGAATAATATTCACACACAAAAACAGGCCTACCTTGTAGTGGATACTCCTTACGTTCCATTGTTTGTATTTGATGCATGTTTGTATTTACCAGTAAAAGAAAATCCAATGATGACAGATGAAAGTCTCATCAATTTTTATCCGAACCCAAGCAAAGGAATTTTCCAATATCCTAACGAGTCCAATGTGCCTTGGACCATTGGGGTGTATGATGCCCAAGGTCGCAAATTAGAAACAAAAGAAAACCAAACAGAAAACCCCGTTAGTTTAAATTTGCAAAGCTACTCCGCAGGCATGTACACCATAGTCATGCAATATAAAAGCAGTATTGTTACCAAGAAAGTGATGGTGGAGTAGGAAATTGTAGTGGATTTTATTGGCACTCGTCAATAAAATAATTGTCTCTATTTCCTTTTTAAGAAAAATTTGTAACGCGAAGCCTTAGAGAAAAACTTAGCGCCTTTGCGCCTTTTTAACCTGAGCTTGCCGAGGGTTGCGAGAAACTTTAGCAAAGCGTAGCCACAGCGAGAAATTTCTAGCATCTTTATTTTCACGAAAAAAATTAAAACTAATTCTTCAGTATTTTTCCTGTAATCTTCTTCCCATTTTCATAAAAAATACTCACCAAGAAAATAGATCCTTGCAAATCAAAATTCTTCAAGGAATAAAAATTATTGGTCGTTTCTTCTTCCAATAAAAATTTACCTTCAATACTGAAAAGTTGAATTTGAACTTTCTCGCGTTTGTCATTGGGAAATCGTACCGTACAATCTTCACAGGGATTGGGTGTAATCAATAATTTATCACTTTCGAAATATTGAAAGAACACCGATCTGAAATCAGAAACTATTCCTAAGTTTCCAATTTCTAATCGATAGTAATTAATAGTATTTTTTACAGGGAAGTCATCTACCCAAACATAACTTTCATCTGCACCCGGACTCCCACAAACACCCGGGAATTCATAAACCTGACTAAAGTTAATACTATCTGTCGAGCGTTGTACTTGTAATCCGCTGCATTGTATGCCACCATTAATTGTTAAGAAAACAACAACTTTATTATTCTCCTGCTGTACATTGAAAAAACTGAAAATACTATCCTGTTGAGCAAATCCGAAGTGGAAGCTCAAAACAAAGAGGAGGAGTAGTTTAATTTTTTTCAAGATTTATTATTTCTGCGTCGATTGGATAATCAGTTTTTCTATCGATTTTAACGTTGTTGCAATAGACGCAAGTGAATCGTTTTCTTCATTTCCATGCCTGCGATTTACAATGTTTAATCTTCTTTCTAATACTTTGTCTCTAAAAATCTCGGAATTGTAAATGCCAATTAACGACATTTCATTTCCACTGTGTAACGATTGCCCAGCCGTTTCCACCTTAATCATGGTTAGGTTAAAGGCACGAAGCAACGGTCCTTCAACGAAAGTCATGTCCTGAATATTTTCCAACGGTATGGTTTTTTCTACTTGGACAAGAATTCCTTTTCTAAATCTGAGATTTTTTTCTGTCAATTCACAGCTCAACTTTGCAAAATAATGCTTGCTGTACCATTGTCCAACACCCAAAAACCAAAGGATAGCTAGCGGAATTCCAATGATGGAAATTATCATTATCAGTCCTACATAAAAGAGTATATAGGTTTTAATGATGGGATTAAATTGAGCAGTGATGGAGTCTCCAGATACTAGCATATAGGATTTATTGATTAATCAAATTTACGAAATACAGAGTGAATAGTATTATTTTTTCAAGCCCTCCTTTCATCAAACACAAAAAAAAGAGGCTATTCTTTTGAAATAGCCTCTCCTTACAATTAATTATGGGGTTTTTAGAGGTCCCCTTATTTTACATATTGGTGATAATCTCATCTCCAAACTCCGAACACTTCAATTTAGTAGCACCTTTCATCTGACGTTCAAAATCATAAGTAACACGCTTTTTGCGAATGCTTCTCTCCAATCCTTTTACAATCAATTTAGCAGCGCGATCCCATCCCATATACTCTAACATCATCACACCCGATAAAATCACCGAACTAGGATTCACCATGTCTTTACCAGCATACTTTGGTGCTGTACCATGTGTAGCTTCGAAGATAGCGTGACCAGTAAGGTAATTGATATTCGCTCCTGGAGCAATTCCAATTCCACCAACTTGAGCAGCTAATGCATCCGAAACATAATCGCCATTTAAATTGAGTGTGGCAATTACATCATACTCGGAAGGTCGCAATAAAATTTGTTGAAGGAACGCATCAGCAATCACATCTTTCACAATTAATTTACCAGCAGCAACAGCAGCCGTTTGTGCAGCATTCGCCGCTTCTTCGCCCATGCTAGCTTTAATTTTATCATATTGAACCCAAGTAAATACTTGACCACCAAATTCTCTCTCTGCTAATTCATAACCCCAATCTTTGAATTTACCCTCTGTAAATTTCATGATGTTTCCCTTGTGAACCAAGGTCAATGATTGATGCTTGTATTTGAAACAGTGATTCAATGCAGCACGCACTAAACGTTCCGTACCTTCTTTGGATACGGGCTTTATACCGATTGAAGAAGAAGCTGGGAAACGAATATTTTTTGCGCCCATCTCATTTGTCAAAAATGAAATCACGCGTTCAACTTCCGGTGTTCCTGATAAATATTCTATTCCTGCATAAATATCTTCTGTGTTCTCTCTGAAAATAGTCATGTTTACTAATCCTGGTTCTTTCACCGGACTCGGAACTCCTTTGAACCAACGTACCGGACGAATGCAAGCATATAAATCGAGTTGTTGACGCAATGCCACATTCAATGAGCGAATTCCACCACCTACTGGTGTAGTCAACGGACCTTTAATGGCCACTTTGTATTCGTTGATGATATCCAACGTTTCGTTAGGAAGCCAATTTCCAGTTTTGTTAAATGCTTTTTCACCAGCTAAAACCTCCTTCCAAATAATTTTTCTTTTTCCTTTAAATGCTTTTTCTACTGCCGCATCTAATACTCTTACAGAAGCAGCCCAAATATCAGCGCCAATTCCATCTCCTTCAATAAAAGGGATAATTGGATCTGTTGGAACTTTAAGCTTGCCGTTTTTAATGGTAATTTTTGAACCTGTCATAATTGATATTGAATGATTAAGATTGAATTTAATAGTGAAAACATTGAATCTAAGTCTGCGAAGGTAATAAGCATAGGGCGCAATCCAAAGTGAAACAGGCAATGGGTTTAACCGTGTTATTGACACCCTAACTAACTGTCTTTCTTGATTATCAGCGAAATGTATTGAAATTTATTGCCCTTAGAACCCATTTTGATTCATTACTTTTGCCAAAATTAACATCTTAATAATGGACAGTATCCTTGTAAAGACCACACTTGCCCTTCGAATTCTAATTCTTAACCGCCCCGATAAGTTTAATAGTTTTAACCGTGAAATGGCGATTCGATTGCAAAATGAGTTGGATATCGCTGCGAATGATGAATCCATCCGAGCTATTTTAATTACAGGTGAAGGAAAAGCGTTTTGTGCAGGACAAGATCTGTCGGAAGCCATCGATCCCAACGGTCCTGGAATTTCTGCAATTGTAACCGATCATTACAATCCGATTTTAGAAAAAATTAGAAGTATCGAAAAGCCAATCGTCTGCGCGGTGAACGGTGTTGCTGCAGGTGCAGGTGCTAATATTGCTTTGGCTTGTGATGTGGTGATGGCTGCAAATTCTGCTTCGTTTCTTCAGGCATTCAGTAAAATTGGTTTGGTGCCCGATAGTGGTGGAACCTTTTTCCTGCCTCGTCTTATCGGTTTCCAACGGGCTTCTGCATTAATGATGTTAGGGGATAAAGTAAGTGCTGCGGATGCCTTGCAGATGGGCATGTTGTATAAAGTAGTTGCCGACGATCAATTGATGGTGGAAGCAGAGAAAATAGCAATGACATTAAGTACGATGCCGACTAAAGCTATCGGCTATACGAAAAGATTATTGAATGCATCCATGCATCATCAATTTGATGAACAATTGTTGATGGAAGGAGTGATGCAAACAGCTGCCGGTGAAACGGCAGATTATAAAGAAGGGGTAGACGCATTTTTGGAAAAGCGAAAACCAATCTTCAAAGGAAAATAGTATTTAGTGATTTATAAATTAAGTATATGATTTCAGTTCAAAAAGTAGGAGTGGCAGGTGCAGGATCGATGGGTACCGGAATTGCTCAGGTAGCCGCAACAGCAGGTTGTGAAGTTTTTCTATTTGATACCAACAAAGAAGCCATTGATAAATCCATCAATGGAATCAACGACCTCAGTGAAAAATTATTTGCCAAAGGAAAATTAAGTCGTGAGCAGGTAGATGGTATTAAAGCAAGAATACAACCAGCATACACAATTGAAACATTGCAAGGTTGTGATTTATTTATTGAAGCCATCATTGAAAATTTAGAAATTAAAGCTTCGTTATTAAAAAATG
>JBJXGU010000030.1:0-4512 GCA_046160245.1 Bacteroidia bacterium | reverse complement strand
CTAAAACCCTAAGGACTTTGATTTGCAATATCATTTTCTCGATTTGCCCATCTCGATGTTCAATCCCTATATCGTTGCCTACACCTCGTTCCCTTTTGATGGCGGAACACTCGACATGAATGGCGATTGGCACGTCATTAATGGAAAAATTAAGAGTAAAAACCATTTATTGATTCTCAAACCACATATCAATCCATATGTAATCAAAAGAAATAAAAAATGGCTACCGATTCGACTGATTATGGCATTCATTCGAAATCGCGGGAATGTCATTAATTATCAAATCCCCATTTCGGGCAGTTTAGATAACCCAAAATTCCATTGGTTTGATGCCTCTACGGATTTGATTAAAAAGAATTGGGTAAAACGCCTTCTAACGCATAAAAGATTGATTAAATTAAAAAAGCGATTTGCTGAATAAGTAATTATTGCGCACAATTGGTGCAGAAAGACTCAAAAGTAACTATTATGTAATTTTTTTCAAAATCGATGTAATAGAGTTACTCCTTATAGCCCCTACCTTTGTCATTCATTAAAATAGACAAAATTATGTGTTTTTCCGCAGGTGCAAGTTTCGGCGCAGCGATTGTTCTTTCTTCAATCGGAATAGCGTCCATCAAAAAAGTACAAAAGCCTTATCATGTTGTTTTTGCTGCAATCCCTTTGATTTTTGCCGTTCAGCAATTGTCAGAAGGGATTTTATGGACGACGTTACCGAACCCCGATGATTTTCCCCTTCAGCAAGCAATGACTTATTTATTTTTGTTTTTTGCGCAAATTCTTTGGCCACTATACGTTCCAGTGTCCCTTTGGCTACTCGAAGAAGACCCAAAAAGAGAAAAAATTCAAAAAGTATTGGTTGGGATAGGAGCAATTGTTGCTAGTTATCTTTTGTATTGTTTATTGACATTCCATGTTGAAGCCAATATAATAGGGATGGGTTTTTCTAGAATCTATTTATGCGTTCATTACCTAAGCGATGTGCTCGGAGGATTTGCCATTGGATTTGTTTGGTTAATTTTTTCGATTGCCATACTCAGTTGGTTGGATTTTAGAAAGGAAATTTCTGTTAAAATCTGAGAATCGCTTATCTTCGCAATCTTATGGAAACTGTAGTTAGTGGTATTCGCAGCACCGGAAATCTGCATCTTGGAAATTATTTTGGAGCAATGAAAAATTTTCTGCGTATGCAAGAAGAGAATCAATGTTATTTCTTCATCGCCGATTATCACTCGCTCACTACGCATCCGAAGCCGCAAAATTTGCGTCAAAATGTTCGTCAGGTTTTAGCAGAGTATTTAGCCTGTGGATTGGATCCCGAAAAATGTACGCTCTACGTGCAAAGTGATGTTCCTGAAGTTACCGAATTGTATTTGCTGCTAAACATGCATGCTTACATGGGCGAGTTAGAACGTGCCACTACATTCAAAGAAAAAGCAAGAAAGCAACCCGATAATATTAATGCTGGATTATTGACATATCCTGTTTTGATGGCGGCCGATATTTTATTGCATAGAGCCTCTAAAGTTCCAGTTGGAAAAGATCAGGAACAACATTTAGAAATGACACGCCAATTCGGAAATCGTTTTAATCGTATGTATGAAGTTGATTATTTTCCCGAGCCACAAGCATTTAATTTCGGTGTGCAGTTAGTAAAAGTTCCAGGGTTGGATGGTACAGGGAAGATGGGTAAGTCGGAGGGAGAAGGGAATGCAGTTTTTCTTTTTGATACCGACGAGGCTTTAAAGAAAAAAGTAATGCGTGCAGTGTCCGATGCTGGTCCTTCAGAGCCTAACAGCCAGAAACCAGAAGCGATACAAAATCTTTTTACTTTGATGGATCTAGTTTCTACAAAGGATACTTTGCAATTTTTTGAAGATGCTTTTAATAATTGCATCATTCGTTACGGCGATATGAAAAAGCAATTAGCTGAAGACATGATCGTTTTTGTGAGTCCAATAAGAAGCCAAATTACCGAAATCTTAAAAGACGAATCGTTATTAACGAATGTGATGAAAAGAGGAAAGGAAAAAGCCCAAACCTCAGCACGAAAAACGGTTAGCGAGGTAAGAGAAATTATGGGGATACGATATTAGTCGCGAGGCTTCGCGATTAGACTTTAGATCTATGCAGATCCCTAAATAAGGTTAACCGGTTTTATTTTTGTAGTTTTTTCTTCTTCACAATAATTTGTATTGCAATGAGAAATTTATAAATATGTATGTTAATTTGTTGAGTATTCTAAAATGATAACACTCATAGGTGGCAATGTAAAATTGTCATTAATATCGGCATTAATCGTTGTTTCGTTTATGATATCGGAAGATAAACTTGTAGCAGTTAACAATTTCGCGTTATTTAAGTGATAATTTGTGAACCCATTTACAAATAGTAAACTCGAGTTGAGTTTATCTCTATTCACAGAGATGACATTTAGTTTTGTAAGATCATTGGAGATAAAGGCACTGCTCTTAACAGAATATACATTTCCATCACTGGCAGGAACCGATGTGTTTGTAACGCTAACAGATTTATCAAGAAACAAAGGCGTAAGTATTTTATAAAGTTGAGCTACGGGCATTAATGTAAACGTTCCATTTGAGTTCTTGCGAATGGGATGCCATGTATTGGTTGTTAATCCATATACCCAGAAATTAGACCGCTCAATATTTTTTATTTGACTCATGGTTAGGATGAAATCAGAAGTCAAATTTGCGCCCTGCCATTGCATGGCTAAATCTTGAGTAGCCTGACTGGGAGTGGTTCCTAATATGGCGTGAGCATGATCCCCAACTAATAATTTGTATCCTTTTGAAAGTGCTGCAGCTGCTAATGGTATTAAGTTTTCAGTCACAGTATCTACACCATAAGGAATGGTGTTGCCGATTATTTGTTCTGTCATAAAGTAATGCACATTTAATCCATAGATTTTTCCTTGAAGTGATGTGGAATTTAATAAAGTAGTTGTCCAGGCTGAATTATGTCTTCCTGTTGCTGTAACAGTAATTTGAATAGTGGGATCAATTGCACGCATTGCGTTTATGATGGGAACAATGATATTAATATAATTATTTACTCCTGTAGCACTGGCTCCAAACTCGTTAGCTGTATAGGGTTCGTTTCCCATATTCCAAATTTTTATTCCATAAGGTTGAGGATGACCATTGGCTGCACGAACAGCGGCCCAATCTATTCCTCCTCCTGGGTTGGATCCATCATTGGGGGAATTACAATATTCAACCCAATCTGCATTCGATTGAGCAACGTATGGAACGGCTGCTTGAGTTTGAGCGGGCATTGACCAAACAACTGCGCTATCATAAATGGGAACCATTATTTGAACATCACTTCCATTAACACCTCGTGATTCGGTCATGGCCATAAATTCATCAAAACCGAATTCGAACACTTGCGCTGGTGTAGATTGTTGTGCAAATATTTTTTGCGGTACTCTCAAAGGAATTGGCCCAATCGATTTTTTCCAATTGAAACCTTGCATAATTCCATTGGCTGGATATCGCAATGTCGACATTGGAAAATCATTAAAAATTGAATCTATATTTGAATTCCATGATCCATTTGTATTATGATATCCAGCTAGTCCATAATTCGAAACAGTTAAACTAGACCGACAATCGTAAGTAATTCCAAACAATAACTTTGGATTTGTCATCACTACGTTGTTTATGTCGACAGTGGTAGTTGCTGTGGGTGTTGTGCTTGCTGTTAAATCAAAAATAGATAATGATGGTGTAATTGAAATGGGTTTCTTACTCCACGTTTCTATGGTATTTCGATGTCGGATTACGAAGTAATAAGAATTGTTATTTACTGCTTGAGGGAAATAAAAAGTTGCAAATCCACTTGTTTTTAGAAGTTGTGTATCACTGTACATTATTTGATAAGGACTACTGGAATCTGCCAAGCTCAAGATGATTGTATCACAGTTTGCAATAGGCGTTGTGGTGTCACCAACCGCCGATATCATTTGCCCGTTTTGATAATATCCTTCTAAGAATAGTTTTACAGTAATTGGTGTTTCGTTGGGCAAAACAGAAAATGTAGTGGTTGATGTATCCACTCCACAAGCATTTCCAATAATTATTTGTCCAGCTGTTGCATTCGTTGGAATGGTTGTATTTATTAGATTATCATTTACTACACTAAAAGGAAGCGTGATACCATTTATTGATAACGTGGTGGTATTGTTAAATCCTGTTCCCAAAATTGAAATAGTACTGCCAGTGCTTGCAGCTGTTGGAGAAAATGAAGAAATGATGGGAGTAGTGCAAGGCGGATTAAAAATTGGTCCGATATATTTTTTAGCGACTACTATATGGTCAAATAATACATCGTTTGCAGAAGGGTATGCACTGTTGTCAGTAGCATAATTTTTTATCCAAATATAATTGAAGACAACACCAGGATTGCTTCTCCATCTAAAACCGTCAAAAGGACTTCCGGCTCCTTCATTAAAAGAAGATTGATTCCATGTGCCATTGGGAAATCCTT
>JBJXGU010000029.1:0-2739 GCA_046160245.1 Bacteroidia bacterium | reverse complement strand
CATCGGATCCCTCTAACTGCTCCACGAGCTCCAGTTGAATTGCTAAAATTTCGCTGCGAATATAGTCGAAATTGTTGTTTATTGAGCGCTGAACCTCTTCGGGTCCTTTAATTTTTACGTTTATTCTATCGGTAATCTCGAATCCTTTGTCCTTGCGTATGTTCTGAATTCGATTCACTAATTCACGAGCTAATCCTTTCTCTTTCAAAGCGTCTGTAAGGGTAATGTCTAAGGCAACCGTTAATTTTCCTTGATTTGCAACTTGCCATCCTGGAATGTCTTCGCTTAGAATTTCAACGTCTTCCAGCAATAGGTCGAAGATGACTGCGCCTAAATTTAAAGGCAACATCCCATTCTTTTCAAGATAAGCGATTTGCTCTTGATTGATGTCGGATATGCTGGATGATAATTGTTTCATCAAGCCGCCCACCTTGGGTCCCAGTGCTTTAAAGTTGGGTTTGATTTTTTTCACCAGTACGGTTGTCGCATCTTCCAAAAATTCAATTTCCTCCACGTTTACTTCGGCGATGATTAAATCTTGAACAGATAAGACTTGCTTTTTGAACTTGGCATCCACCACCGGCAATAAAATTTTCTGCAAAGGCTGACGAACTTTGATATTTACTTTTTTCCGCAGACTCAAAGCCATGGAGCTAATGTCCTGAGCCAATTGCATGCGTTCTTCCAGGTCTTTGTTGATCAATGATTCATTCACCAGTGGGAACTGCGCCAAATGCACAGAACTATTTTTGTCTTTCTTGCTGATGGTATTCAAATCAGTAAATAGATGATCTGCAAAGAATGGAGCAATCGGCGCCATCAAACGAGAAAGTGTATCCAAGCAAGTGTATAAGGTTTGGTAAGCTACTTTTTTATCGTCAGTATACTCTCCTTTCCAAAATCTTCTTCTACTCAATCGCACATACCAATTGCTCAAATGCTCAGTTACAAATTCCTGAATGGCACGAGCCGCTTTTGTTGGTTCATAGTCGGCATAACTTGCATCCACTTCTTTAATGAGCGAATGCAAGAGGGAAAGGATCCATCGATCCAATTCCGTTCTCTTCTCCATAGGGATTTCCTCACCTTCAAAAGTGAATCCATCAATGTTCGCATAGAGCGCAAAGAAATTATAAGTATTGTAAAGTGTGCCAAAAAATTTTCGCTGCACTTCTCCAATTCCTTCTAAATTAAATTTTAAATTATCCCAGGGTTGCGCATTGCTGATCATGTACCAGCGTGTAGCGTCGGCACCATAAGTATCAAGCGTTGTAAAAGGATCGGCGGCATTGCCCAATCGCTTCGACATTTTATTTCCGTTTTTGTCGAGTACTAATCCGTTCGACACAACATTTTTAAATGCCACTTGATCAAACAACATCACAGAGATCGCGTGCAATGTAAAAAACCATCCACGTGTTTGATCTACTCCTTCTGCAATAAAATCGGCAGGATATAAATTTTCTAAACTCTTTGTGGAGAAAGGATAATTCCACTGCGCATAAGGCATCGCACCCGAGTCGAACCAAACATCAATCAAATCCAATTCGCGCGACATCGGTTGTCCTGTTGACGAAACTAAAATGGCGTGATCGACATAAGGACGATGTAAATCGAAATCATTTTTAGTGGGATCCAGGTGCTCCATTTTAGTGGGATCCATGAACCCTGCTGCTGCAGATTTTTTCAACTCTTCATTCAATTCCGCACCGGAACCAATGCATTTCTCTTCACCGTCTTCACTTCTCCAGATGGGCAATGGAATTCCCCAATAGCGAGAGCGACTTAAATTCCAATCTACTAAATTCTCGAGCCAATTTCCAAAACGACCAGTACCTGTACTTTCAGGTTTCCAGTTGATGGTTTTATTGAGTTCAATCATTCGATCCTTGTAAGCTGTGGTACGGATAAACCATGAATCCAATGGGTAATACAAGATGGGTTTATCGGTTCTCCAGCAATGCGGATAACTATGCTCGTATTTTTCTACTTTAAAGGCAAGATTATTTGTTTTAAGTTGAATGGCGATGCGTTCATCTACATTCAAATATTTATCTCTACCCTGCTTAACTCGTAATGCTTCCTTATCCGTTTCATTGATGTACTCTTCCTTCACGTACTCATGCGCGAAATCGGTTACTTCCTTCACAAATCTTCCTTGACGATCTACTAACGGCATCGGCTTACCGTTCTCATCATTTACCATGATGGGCGGCACGTCGCTTTGTTTGGCTACGCGAAAATCATCGGCACCAAAAGTGGGTGCGATGTGTACAATTCCAGTTCCATCTTCCGTACTTACAAAATCACCAACAATTACTCGAAAAGCATTTCCTTCGGGCTGTACATAGGGCATCAACTGCTCGAAGCGCATGTCTTGTAAGTCAGAACCTTTTATTTCTCTCTCTACACGGAAAGGAATATTTTTATTTCCTTCCTGATAATCTTCAATGGTCAACTCAGCATTCTTCGGATTAAAATGCTTTGCAAAAAGATCTTTTGCAACAACAACGCTGATGGGTTGAAACGTATATGGGTTAAATGTACGCACCAATAGATAAGTGATATTCGCGCCTACTGCCAACGCTGCATTAGAGGGTAATGTCCACGGTGTGGTGGTCCAAGCGAGAAAATAAACGGGAGCATCGGTCGAGGTAAAAAGCAGTTCCGACTTCGCATCACGAATAGCTTTGAATTGCGCTACAATGGTAGTATCCTTTACTAATTTGTAAGTGCCCG